>WTHE01000027.1:0-2533 GCA_011523315.1 Candidatus Binatota bacterium | reverse complement strand
GCCATCAGCGATGGGCGAACCCTTGCTGTTCCGCTGGCCTGGTATCCTCGGCTGGGCCACGCCACCAAGGCGGAGCGCGGACGTTGGCGGCTGATCGGCCAGGGCCAGGGAATCCACTGGGAAGACCTTGACGAAGACATTAGCGTTGCAAGCCTGCTCGCCGGACGACCCTCTGGCGAGAGCCAGACCTCTTTCAAGAAGTGGTTGGCAGCTCGCTCTCGCCGTCCGGCCAGCGGTCACGAGTAGGAGCGTCGTAGGGTGATGCTCTATCACCCTACGACTCATCTTCTGGCCGGCGCGGTCCCGGCCCGGTCAACACTCGGTAAAAACAGAACCCGACCAGCCCCAGCACAAAGCCGACCGATGTCAGCATGAAAATCCAGCCCCCAGCCGTCATCGTTCCGTCTCCTGTTCAGTCGTTCGGCGGCAGGCGTCCGTCAATATCCAGCCCGGCCGCCCGCCAGCGCCGCTCTCCGATTCTGGTGATGACCACCAGCAGGACCAGGATCAGGCCGATGAAACCCAGGGTCCAGCCGGCGACCGCGTCGTCGGCCAAGCCCCGGACATAGTCCGGCAGGCTCTGGAGACAGAAGCCGACCAGGACGACCAGCAGATAGGCCGGCGATACATACTTCATGACAAAGCGGAAAACGCCCGGTATGCGCAGCTGCGCCCCGGTATGTGCCTCGGCCAGGCCCTTGTCGATGCCGAATATCCAGCTGAAGCACACGCTCTGGACGGTGGCCAGGACGACAATGACCAGGGTGCCGACCCAGAAGTCCATGGTGTTGAGGGCGACCTGGCCGCGGCTGAAGTACAGCACCCACAGCGAGCCCAGGCAGCTCAGGCTGCCCAGATACACCAGGGCTCTGGAGCGGGACAGGCCGAGGGCTTCGGTCAGGAAGGCAAACACCGGCTGGAGCATGGACAGAGAGCTGGTGACTGCGGCCAGGAAGAGCATGAAAAACCAGATTGCTCCGATCAGACGACCAAACTCGCCCATGGAGGCGAAGACGATGGGCAGGGTCTGAAAGCCGAGGCCGAAGGTGGAGCCGACCGCCAGGCCGACCCCGACAAATATGAAGGCGGCCGGAATGGTGATCAGGCCGCCGAGCGCCACCTCGCAGAACTCGTTGGTGGCCGAGGCGGTCAGCCCGGACAGGACCACGTCGTCGTTTTTGGTCAGATACGAGGCATAGTTCAGGATAATGCCAAAGCCGACCCCGATGCTGAAAAAGACCTGTCCGGCGGCCGCCAGCCAGGTCTGGAAGTCGCCCAGATGAGACAGGTCGGGGTTCCACATGAAGCCCAGGCCGGCCAGCACGTTCTGGTCGGGCCGGGCCGGGTCGGGCGTGCCCAGGGTCAGGACGCGGACCAGCACAATCAGGGCGCACACGATCAGGGCCGGCATGGCAATCTTGCAGAAGGTTTCAATGCCTTTGGCCAGGCCGCGGCGAATGAACCACAGGTTGAAGCCGATGACGAACAGCAGAAACGCCAGCCCGGCGCCGCCGTCCGGGATCAGGCCGTTGGCGCCGTCGCCGCTGATCGTGCGAAAGAAATCGGCCGAGCGGGCCGCGTACTGGGTGGGGTCGGAGCCGAGGTCGAGGCTGCCGGTCAGATAGGCCAGGAAATAGCGCAGGCACCACGCCTCGATCAGCACATAGTACATGTTGACCAGCAGCGGGGCGAGGATGCCCAGCGCGCCCAGATAGCGGGCCGGGGCGCCTCTGCCGATCATGCCCAGAATGGACGGGGCGGAGTGCAGGCCCTTGCGCCCGCCGTAGCGGCCCATGGTCCACTCCGCCCAGCACAGCGGAATGCCCAGCAGGAGCAGGGCGCACAGATAGGGAATCATGAACGCCCCGCCGCCGTGCTGAGCGGCCTGGCCGGGAAAACGCAGGAAGTTGCCCAGCCCGACCGCCGAGCCGGCAACGGCCAGAATGATGCCGACCCGACTCCCCCACCGCTCCTGCTGTTGGGTCATGGTCTAGGTCACGAAATGGGGCAGGATGTCTTTGCCGTAGCGGGTGATCTGGGGCTGGATCTGGTCCAGCGGACAGGCCGGTCGCAGGACAAACTTGACACACCCGGCGTTGACGAAGTCCTGGATTTTTTCCACGCACTCCTCGGGTGGGCCGACCACACAGCGGGCGGCCAGGTCTTCGGGCGGCATGGGCAGGCCGCGCAGAAAGGGGGCGACGGTTTCCCAGCCCTTTTCGCGGTCCTCGCACACGTGGGTCAGCAGCAGCACCCCGGCTTCGCGCGAATCGACCGGCCGGCCGTAGGACTCGCCGTAGGCTTGCAGTTTGTCCATGTCGGCGCGGAACTCATACGGGGTGGTCAGGGCCGGAAACCAGCCGTCGCCCAAACGCACGACCCGTCTGAGAATCGCGTCGCTCTTGCCCCCAATCCAGATGTCCAGCGAGCCTTTGGCCGGTTTGGGCTCAACCGTCACGTCCTCGAACTGGTAGAACTGGCCCTCGTAGTTGACATTCGACTCGGTCCACAGGCGGCGCAGAATATCAATGCC
>WTHE01000508.1 GCA_011523315.1 Candidatus Binatota bacterium | reverse complement strand
GTCAATCGGCCTTGGTCAATCGGCCTTGTCCGGCGGGCCGAGTTGGGCCAGCAGCTCGTGTGCCGCTCGGCTCGGCTCGGCCGCAGCGCTGAGCGCCGAGATGAGGGCGACGCCGTGGGCGCCCGCGCTACGCACGGCCGCGATCCGGTCGGCCCGTATGCCGCCGATGGCGAGGACCGGAACCGGGCTGTGGCGAACCGCCTGGCGCAGACGCGCCAAGCCCTGGGGCTGGCCGTAGTCGGCTTTGGAGGGGGTGAAATACACCGGTCCGAAGACCACAAAATCGGCTCCCTGGGCGGCCGTGATTTCGTCCGGCGAGTGGGTCGAGACACCGATCAGTTTGTCTGGGCCGAGGAGCTGGCGAGCTGTGCTGACCGGAAGAGAGGTGTGTCCAAGGTGGACCCCGTCAGCACCAGCCGCCAGGGCCACGTCGAGGCGGTCGTTAATCAGCAGCCGGGCCGCGTAACGAGCGGTGAGGTCGCGCAGCCGGCCGGCCAGCCGGTACAGCTCCCCGCCCTCCAGGTCTTTCTCGCGTAGCTGAACGGCGCGGACGCCGCCGTCGAGGGCGGCGTGGACGACATCGGACAGGGGCCGACCGGCCGTCTGGCGGCGGTCGGTGACAAAGTACAGGCGGAAGTCAATCAATTTATTCGAGGAGACCCTGGAGGGGGCTTGAGGCTGTGGCGTACAGCTTCCTGGGCATACGCCCGGCCAGGAAGGCTTTGCGCCCGGCCTGGATGCCCAGCTTCATGGCCTCGGCCATCAGGATGGGATCGTCGGCCGCAGCAATCGCCGTGTTCATCAGGACCGCGTCACAGCCCATTTCCAGGGCCACCGCCGCATCCGAGGCGGTGCCCACCCCGGCGTCGACAATCACCGGCACGCTGCTGTGTTCGCGGATGATCTGGATGTTGTAGGGATTGCGAATGCCCAGCCCCGAGCCGATCGGGGCGGCCAGCGGCATGACCGCAGCGCAGCCCATGTCTTCGAGTTTTTTGCACGAGATCGGGTCATCGTGAATATACGGCAGGACGACAAAGCCCTCCTTGACCAGCACCTGGGCTGCCTCCAGGGTGGCCGGAATATCGGGGAAGAGGGTCTTGTCGTCACCGATGACCTCCAGCTTGACCAGATTGCCGACCCCGGCCTCGCGGGCCAGACGGCAGGTCCGAATCGCATCGTCCGCGGTATAACAGCCGGCGGTGTTGGGCAGAATGGTGTAGGTGCCGGGATCAATGTAGTCGAGCAGATTCTCCTTGCTCGGATCGGTGATGTTCACCCGCCGCACCGCAACGGTGACGATCTCGGCCCCCGAGGCTTCGATCGCCCGTTTGGTCTCGGCAAAATCCTTATACTTGCCCGTCCCGACGATGAGGCGCGACTGGTACTCTTTGCCAGCAAGAATGAATGGGTCATGCATGGTCCATCTACCCCGTTGTGTGTGTCCGCGCTTATCCCCCGCCCACAAAGTTGACGACCTCAACCACATCGCCGGCCTGAAGGCGCTGCTGGCCATAGTCGGTGCGGGGGATGATGTCTCGATTTACCTCGGCGGCAATGCGCTTATGGGTAAGACCCAGATCGTTGACCAAGTCCGCCAGCGTCCAGCCGTCCTGACACTCGCGCTCTTCGCCGTTAAGGACGATCCTCATAACCGCCTCACCATATGCCTTCGTCTGGAGATTGACAAGCCATACGGGCCGTCCCTGGACAAGCTGCGGGGCTTTTGTTATTCCCCTCGCACATGCGCAGCCAGACAACATGGAGAAGCCTATGCCGAGCGTCAGCCGGGCGCTGATCAGCGTCAGCGATAAACGCGGAGTGGTCGAGTTTGCCCGTGGCCTGGCCGCCCTCGGTATTGAGATCGTGTCAACCGGCGGTACCGCCCGGGCGCTGACCGAGGCCGGCGTGGCGGTCGTGCAGGTCGAGGACTTTACCGGTTTTCCGGAGATGCTCGACGGACGGGTCAAGACCCTGCACCCGCGTATTCATGCCGGGATTTTGCACCGCCGGGACGACCCCCAACATATCCGGGCGATGGACGAACACGGCTTGCAGCCGATCGATCTGGTGGTCGTGAATCTGTATCCGTTCGAGCAGACGGTCGCCCGCCCGGACTGCTCGTTTGCCGAGGCGATCGAGAATATCGACATTGGCGGGCCGTCTCTGCTGCGGGCGACGGCCAAGAATCACGCCCACGTCGGGGTGGTGGTTGACCCGGATGATTATCCTCGGATTCTGAGCGTGCTTCAGACCGACGGCAGCCTGTCGGCCGAGCACAGGCTTGCGCTGGCCAAGAAAGCGTTTCGACTGACCGCCCGCTACGACGCGGCGATTGCCGATTATCTGGGCCGACTCGACGGCGACGAGGACGCACCGTTTGGCGACACCGTCCACTTCCAGTACGTCAAGGCCCAGGATTTGCGCTACGGCGAAAACCCCCACCAGCGCGCCGCCTTCTACCATGCCCCGGAGATTCGGGAGGCGTGTATTGCCAACGCCCGCCAGCTGCAGGGCAAGGAACTGTCGTTCAATAATATCGTTGATGCCAACGCGGCTCTTGAGCTGCTGCACGAGTTCGAGCAGACGGCGGCGGTAGCCGTCAAGCACACCAACCCGTGTGGCGCAGCCACGTCCGAGACCTCGCTGGCCGAGGCTTTCCGCAAGACCCGGGCGTGCGATCCGGTGTCGATTTTTGGCGGCATTGTCGGCTTCAACCGCGAGCTTGACGCGGATACGGCCCAGGAAATCCTGGATCTCTACCAGCACGGATTTCTGGAGATCGTTCTTGCCCCGGGCTTTTCCGCTCCGGCGCTGGACCTGCTGGCCTCGTCCAAGCGTCTGCGTAATATCCGACTGCTTGAGATCCCGGCGCTGGCCGATCCCCAGCCGGCTCGCTTCGAGGCCAAGCCGGTGGTGGGCGGGCTGCTGCTTCAGGAGCGCGACCGCAGCCGTATCCGGGTCGAAGACTGCCAGGTGGTGACCCAGCGCCGTCCCAGCGCCGAGGAGTATCGGGCGCTGGACTTTGCCTGGCGGATCTGCAAGCACGTCAAGTCGAACGCCATTGTCCTGACCGGACCGGATCAGATCGTCGGGGTTGGGGCGGGCCAGATGAGCCGGGTCGATTCGGCCAAGATTGCCGTGTCCCGGGCGCGGGACCTGGGGCTGGAGACCCAGGGCTCGGTGGTTGGCTCGGACGCCTTCTTTCCCTTTCGGGACGGCCTTGATGTCACGGCTGCGGCCGGGGCGACGGCGGTCATTCAGCCCGGCGGCAGCCTGCGCGACGCCGAGGTCATTGCTGCGGCCGACGAGCACGGCATGGCGATGATCTTTGCCGGCATGCGCCATTTCCGGCACTAGCATGAGAGTCCTGGTCATTGGCGGCGGTGGCCGTGAACACGCGCTGGTGTGGAAGATGCACCACAGCCCGCGGGTGTCCCGGATCTACTGTGCCCCGGGCAATCCGGGTATGGACGGTTTGGCTCAACTGGTCGCGCTCAGGCCCGAGGACATTCCGGGTCTGGTGCGTTTTGCCCAGGACGAGATCGTCGACCTGACCGTGGTCGGACCCGAGCTGCCGCTGAGCCTGGGCATTGTTGACGCCTTTGAGGCAGCCGGTCTGCGCATCTTTGGCCCGCAACGTCAGGCCGCGCAGCTGGAGGCCAGCAAGGCCTTCACCCGTGAGCTGCTGCGCTCCCAAGGAGTCGCCTCACCCGCCTTTCACTCCTGCACCGACCCGGACGAGGCGCGTCGCTATGCGGCCGATGTTGGTCCCCCGCTGGTGGTCAAGGCCGACGGTCTGGCCGCCGGCAAAGGCGTGCTGATCTGTCCTACGCTTGAAGAAGCCGACGCCGCGGTTGAGCGCATCATGCGCGAGCGGGCCTTTGGTGCGGCCGGCGAGCGGGTGGTGATTGAGGAGTTTCTGGAGGGCGAAGAAGTCTCTTTCCTGGCCTTGAGCGACGGCACGAGCGTGTTGCCGTTGGCGTCCTCGCAGGATCATAAACGCGTGTTTGACGCCGACCGGGGGCCGAATACCGGCGGCATGGGCGCCTATTCTCCGGCTCCGGTCATTACGCCGCAGCTGTCCGAGCAGATTGTTGATGAGATTTTGTATCCCACCCTGCAGGGGCTGAGACAGCGCGGCATTGTCTACAAAGGGGTCTTGTACGCGGGTTTGATGATGACCCGGGACGGTCCCAAGGTGCTTGAATTCAACATCCGTTTCGGCGACCCGGAATGCCAGCCGCTGATGCTCCGCCTCAAGTCGGACTTGGTCGAGGTGATGGAAGCGGTGATTGATGAACGCCTGGTCGAGGTGTCCCTGGTGTGGGATGCGCGTCCGGCCGTGTGTGTGGTGCTGGCGTCCGACGGCTATCCCGGCGGCTATGAAAAAGGGCTGCCGATCAGCGGCCTCGACACGCTCCGCGACTGGTCGGATGGGGTGGTCTTCCACGCCGGCACGGCAAAACAGGGCGACCGTTTTGTCACCAACGGCGGACGCGTCCTGGGCGTGACCGGCTGTGGCTGCGATTTTCAGGCAGCCCTGGCCACCACCTACGGCGCGGTTGAGCGGATCAGCTGGCCGGGCATGCACTACCGACGTGACATTGGTCGGCGGGCTCTCCAAGAAAGGCCATCGTGATAAACACACGATATCCAAAAGAGATCACGATGGCCTTTTGCGCCGACTGACAGGACTCATGGCATACATTCGACCCTTTCGCGGTATCCGTTACAATCCGGCTGTGGTTGGCGACCCGCAAGCGCTGGTCTGCCCGCCGTACGACGTCATCTCCGAGCGCCAACAGGCCCGGCTCCACAGCCAGAGCCCCTACAACGCGATTCATCTCGACCTGAATCAGGCTGCCGAGCGCTACACCACGGCGGCCGAGCTGTGGCGCAGTTGGCGTGAAAAACGGGTCTTGATACAGGAGCCGGAGCCCGCCCTGTACGTCTACAGCCAGGACTTCAGCCTGCCCGACGGCAGCCCACGCCGCCGCACCGGAATCTTGGCTGCGGTTCGGCTGGAAGAGTTTGCCAGCGGCGTCATTCGCCCCCACGAGCAGACCTTCGAGGACGCCAAAAAAGATCGCCTGGCTTTACTCGAAGCGTGCCAGGCCCAGCTCAGCCCGGTGTTTTTGTTGTACGCGCGCAAAGACTGGTCAATTGAACAGGTGCTGGCCGGGGAACTCGCCGAGCCGATTATCGCCGTCAGCGACGGACAGGCCAACCGACACACCGTGTGGCGGGTGACCGACCCGGTTCGGATCGCCGAGGTCGCGGCGGGGCTGGCTGCGGAGTCGCTGATTATTGCCGACGGCCATCACCGCTACGAGACTGCGCTGCGCTATTGCCGCGAACACCCTGGGGCTCCGCCCGACGCCGCGTTGCGCTACGTGCTGGCGTATGTGACCAACGCCGAGGATGAAGGGGTGGTGATCCTGCCCACCCACCGACTGATTCACGACGCGCCCCTGCCGAGTGTGGATGCACTGCGGACCGTTTTTAGCCGAGACTTTCGACTCCGACTGTACCCTCGGGATCGGACGGCCGAGTTCTTTGCCGCCCTGGGGGACGGTGCGACCGACTCAGAGAGACGGATCGGCTGTGCGCTGGCCGGTGCCAGACACTACTGGCTGTTGTGCTTTGACGAGCGTATCCATCGGGGCTCGAACCGGTCTGCCGCGCTGCGGTCGGTTGACGTCACGGTGCTCCACGACGTGCTTCTTCAGCGTGTCCTGGGCTTCACGCCTGAGCAGCAGGAAGCAACGGTCTCCTACACCAGCAGCACTCAGGAGGCCCTGCAAGCGGTGATTGAGCAGCGCTGTCAGGCCGCCTTTTTCCTGAACCCGACTCCATATGACCAGGTGCAACAGGTGTGCGGCGGGGGGGAGACCATGCCCCACAAATCCACCTACTTTTACCCCAAACTCCTGACCGGCTTGGTGTTTTACAGCCTGGCGGCCGGCGCTGGTGGGGGATAGGGGGCGGGATCTGACGTTGCGACGGAAAAGGCGGACCCGGGCTAATAGCGCCGCCGTCCGCCGCCGCCGCCCCGGCGCTCTTGCGGTCGGGCTTCATTCACTTTGAGTACACGTCCGAGGTGGGTCTGGCTGTCAAAGCGCTTGATGGCTGCTTCGGCCTCCTCTTTGGAACCCATCTCAACAAAGGCAAAGCCTTTGGATTGGCCGGTCCCACGGTCCGTCACCAGACTGACACTGGCCACGGCGCCGGCTTCTTTGAGCAGCGTCTCAACGTCTGAAGCGCTGGCGCTGTAGGGCAGGTTGCCGACAAACAGACGGGTTCCACGCGAACGTGGCGGCCCGCCCGACGATCGGCCGGAATCGCCACCGCCTGAGCGTGAGCCTCTGTCTCGCGGCCCTCCACGCATCAGGCTGGCTTCGTTGACCACGAGGTTGTTGCCCTCAACCTCGTGGCCGTTCAGAGCTGTTACGGCGGCCTGGGCGTCTTCGTTGTTGGTCATCTCAACAAAGCCAAAGCCGCGTGACCAGCCGGTTGCCGGGTCGGTGATCAACTCGGCAGTGGCGATCTGACCGAATGGTGTGAACAAGTCTTCCAATTCGGGAAAGCACAGACGTGAGGGCAAATTTCCAACGTACAGACGTGTGCTCAAGACGACCTCCCTGCCTAGCGTTTCAGATAATACCGCGTCGCGGGTGTCTTACCAGCGTTCGCGGCCCTCACGCGGTCCGCGCGGTTCCTTGGGCTTGGCCTCGTTGACCGTCAGCGGCCGCCCGCTCAACTCGTACTCGTGGAAGCGCTCAATGGCCGCCTGGGCCTCTTGGTCACTGCCCATTTCGACAAAACCAAACCCGCGCGAGCGGCCGGTAAACTTATCCATGATGATATTCACCGATGTCACTGCGCCCGACTGAGCAAAGAGTTCTTCGAGATCCTGATTGGTGGTGCTGAACGGCAGATTGCCAACAAAAAGTTTGTTTGCCACGTTTTCCTCCGTCGTGGTAGAAAAAGGCCCGGAAACCCATGAGCGGGTTCCCAGGGCCTTTACTCTCGAACCAACTCACTCAGCGAATACATGGTCAGCTAGTGACCGCCGGCCACTGTAGCAAATTCTGTTCGGCGAAACAATGCAAAAGAGCGGGGCACAAGACGCCGGTCTGAACGGCTACACTTTCGGCTAACTCTGGGCTTGATTGGCGGCGGTAAACAGCTTGCGGATATCCCACAGGACAACGGCGCCGACCAGCACGACCTGTGGCGCATCGTTGATCTGGGCGTACAGGCTGCTCTGGACCGGATTGCGGGTGCCGATCTGTAAGCGGCGCGTTTCCTGGCCGTTCAGCTGGAGGGTAATCGAGGCCTGGGGCGGCTTGAGGCCGTATTCGGCCAACTCGTCCTGTATCCCCTCGACGTTGCCGAGGTGGAGCAGCTTACCGAGATTGGTCAGAAAGTCCTGGACCGCTGCGGGCCGGACCGGCCCTCCGGTTGCGGCCACCTGCCAGCCGTCCTGGCTGCGCTGGCAGACCAGGTGTTGCTGGTTGTACACCAGTTCGATCCGGGTGACCTCCTCGGCCGTGAAGTTGAGGGCCGGGCGTTCCCGGTCGGTCGCGGCCTGCGGCCCGCCGGGCGGCCGGCTTGCGGGAGCACTGAGATAGGTGTAGCTGCCCAGGACCAGCGCAATCAGTCCCAGGAGTATGACCCGTCGGCTTTCTGCTGACAGCTTCATCCGCGTTTTCTCCGTCGAACGGCGACAAACAGGCCGGCGGCCAGGACCAGGACAGGTTCGAGGACGACCATCAACCAGAAGAAGCGATTCTTCTGCGACTCAGACAGGTATAAGCTCTGGCGGGGGGTCGAGACCCGTTTCTGATCGGGAATGCCGCCCGGGTTGCGGCCCATGCTGATCAGCTGTTGGCGATCCAGCATCCAGCCGACCGTATTCATGAAGAAGTCAACATTACCGGGAATACGGGCGTAGAAATTATTGACGAAGTCCGAGTCGCCCAGCACGACCAGTTTACCCGACTGCTCGGCGCCGACCCTGGCGACCGCCGCGACCGGGATGGGGCCGCGTTCGTCCTCGCCCTCTTTGAAGTGCAGCCCCTCCTGTTCGGCCCGAGCCCTGCTCTTCAGCGC
>WTHE01000193.1:2150-8134 GCA_011523315.1 Candidatus Binatota bacterium | reverse complement strand
TGCTCGGCCAGACCGAGCGTCTGATCGTGGCCACCGGCATTGCCGTGATCTACGCCTATGAGCCGATTGCGGTGGCCAACGCCAGCCGGACGCTGGGTGAGCTGTTTGCCGACCTGTTTGTCCTGGGGCTGGGCGTCAGCAATAAAATGGGCAACCAGCACCGCGGCATTCCCTACGCCAAGCCGCTGAGCTTCGCCCGTGCGTATCTGCAAAAGATGCGCGCCGCGCCGTACGGCGGTCCCCCTCCCCGGCCCGAGCCACCCATCGTCCTGGCCGGCATGATGCCCAAGATGCTGGCCCTGGCCGCCGCCGAGACCCACGGCACCCACACCTACTTCACCACCACCGAACAAATCGTCCACACCCGCCAGGCCCTGGGACCGCAGCCGTGGCTGTGCGCCGCACTCGGCGTGATGCTGGAAACCGACGCGACCAAGGCGCGCCGTGCGGCCCGCGACTACATGCGCACCTACCTGGCCATAGACCACTATGTGCAGCGTTTGCGGGCGGTCGGCTTTGGCGACGCCGATTTTGCTGACGGTGGGAGTGATAAGCTGGTTGACGGGCTGATTGCCTGGGGCGATGCGGAACATATTCAGCAGCGCATCGACGCCTATTATCAAGCTGGAGCCAGCCACGTGTGCCTCCTGCCGCTCAGCCCCGAGGGCGGCATGAACCCAGACCAGCGGGCGCTGGAAGCGCTCGCTCCACACTAGAGGACGGACCCATGCAAACCCAACGCGCCGTTGTTGTTGACCCCGAGGCGGCGGGCCGCTTGGCCATCCACGAGCTGCAAGCCCCGACCCCGGCCGACTCCGAAGCCCTCATCCGGGTGTATGCCATCTCGCTCAACCTGGGCGAAACGCGCCGCGCCCTGACCGTGTCGGAGGCTGGCGCGCGGCCCGGCTGGGATCTGGCCGGTATTGTCGAACGGGCCGCAGACGACGGCTCCGGGCCCCAGGTCGGAACACGGGTGGTCGGCTTTGTGCCGTCGGGCGGCTGGGCCGAGCTGGTGACCGTTCCCACCCACTCCCTGGCCGCACTGCCGCCGTCGGTGTCGTTTGCCCAGGCCGCGACCCTGCCGGTGGCCGGCCTGACCGCGCTGTACTCGCTGGAAAAAGGCGGCCCCTTGCTCGGCCAATCGGTGCTGGTGACCGGCGCCTCGGGCGGGGTCGGGCATTTTGCCTGCCAGCTGGCGCGTGAGGCGGGCGCCCGCGTCATCGCCTCGGTACGCCGCCAGGAGCGGGTCGCCCAGGCCCAGGCGGCCAAGGCTCACGAGGTGGTGGTCGGGGCCGATCTGGCCGAGGCCAAGACACTCGGTCCCTACGACCTCATCATGGAATCGGTTGGCGGTCAGTCGCTCAGCACCGCCCTGAGCCTGCTGGCCCAAGACGGCGTGTGCGTGCTGTACGGGGTGTCGGAGTCCCCCCAGGTGTCGTTTGAGGCCCGGCAGTTCATGGTCATCGGCGGGGCGTCGCTGTACGGCTTCATTCTGTTTCACGAGGTCAAGCGCCGGCCCGCCTCACACGGCCTGTCGCAGCTGCTAAGTCTGGTTGAGGACGGCCGCCTTGAGCCGCCCATCGAGGTCGAAGAGCCGTGGACACGGATTGCCGACGTGGCCCAGCGTTTGTACCAGCGCCAGATCGGCGGCAAGGCCGTGCTGCTGGTATCGTAAACCGTCCGCAGAGAGAGCCCGTTCGATATGAGGGCGTTCTATCGTCCAAGTTGATCTGTCCTCGACTGTCTCTACGGCGTGAGCGCCAGCGGGTGCCCAATAATCTGACGATCAGCGGTGAGGAGTTTGAGGCCCTCCTCCTGGGCCTGAACCAGCAGGAGTTCGTCGAACGGGTCTTTGTGAGTGGCTGAACACCGGATCGTCGAGGTCCGCCGTCCAGACCTCTCCGTCTTCTTCCAGCCCGAAGTGCCGGCGCGCCGCATTCAACTTATCGAAATCGATCCCACCACGTCTGCGGAAGCGCACGAGCTCAACTGCCGGTTCGCCGTACTTTGTAATAATAACGCGCTCGCCGTTTTGAGCGGCGGCGATGAGTTCAGACAAGCGCGCTTTCGCTTCGCGTAAGGCAAGTTCCACAGGCTGACCTCCAAACGACTCAAATCGGCTTTAATATGTGCCTCATGGTGGCCACGTGCAAGACTACAATATGACTACATCATGAGTCGGTGAAGGGCATAGAGACAGTTCACCCGCTCCTGGGCGTTAACCCAGGAAACCGTGGACCGCCTCGACAAAGGCGTCTGACTGCTCGTATGGCAGCATATGGCCGGCCGCCTCAATGAGCGTTTTGCGGGCGTGGGGGATGTGGGCCTGAAAGCGGTCGGCATATACCGGCGGGATCAGACGATCACTCGTGCCCCAGACCAGAAGGGTCGGCGCGCGCAGACGGTACAGACGCTTGGACAGCCGCCGGTTGGGAATCGGAAAGAGGATCTTGCTGGCCGTGCCCATGCGCCGGGTGTTGCCGATGTAGAACTCCTTGAGCGCCTCGGGGTCTTTGAGGTCGAGCCCACCGGTCAGCATGGCCTCGCCGGCCGCGCGGTCGTGAAACAGGTACTGGGCGAACTCGTGGGGCAGAAAGGAAAACAGGTCGGGAATCGGCTGCTCGGCAATCCATAGGCCGGCCGAAGCGACCAGGACCAGTTTGTCCACATCGTTGGGCGCCACACAGGCCATTTCGGCCGCGATCATCCCGCCCATGGAGTGACCGATCAGATGGGGCTTGGACAGCCCCAGGGCGCTGACCACATCCCAGCCGTGCAGGGTGAAGTCCTGCATGTCCTCCAGCAGTTCTTCCCCGCTCGACTCGCCAAAGCCCGGCAACTCGGGGGCAAAGACCCGGTAGTGCTCGGCCAGGCGGTCCAGGAACGGCTCCTGGCCGAACAGGCCGCCCGCCCCGTGCAAAAAGACCAGCGGCGCGCCGCTGCCGGCCTCAAAGACACGCACCGTGATCCCTGGCCGAGTCTCGATCATCCGGCTGTTCACAGCGGGATCCTTCCGTTGGCCCGGGCTTTCTCGATAGTCGTCTCGGGCTCCAGCCGCTCGGCCATGGGCTTGCACCACCACCGGTTGTCGTCCTTCCAGTCCGGCCACATGTCGCGCAGCTGGGGCATGACCTGTTCGGCAAACAGCTGGGTCGAGTAGCGCGTTTTCCAATCCGGCATATTGCCGATGTGGATCAGGCAGAAGATATGCCCGACGTGCAAGCCCTTAATCATGTCTTTCATCCGGTCGCGCACCGTCGCCGGGCTGCCGGCAATGACGTAGCCCTCGTCAAGCAGCTGCTTCCAGGTCAGGGTCGGAAAGGTCTGCTGCATGTCCTCGCTCAGGGCGTTCAGGACATTCGCCTTGATGGTCTTGATCGTCCGGTAGCCCGGCGCGTCGGCAAAGCCGTTGTAGACGTGCAGACACCGGTTGTAGAAATAGCTGACGTGCTCGGCGTACAGTTTTTCGGCTTCCTGGTCGGTGTCGGCCACACAGATGGTCTGGGCAAACGCACCCCGGTACGGCGACTCGTCTTTGCCGCGGGCGGCAACCCGGTCCCAGTAGCCGTCCATCAGCTGCTTGCCGCGCAGATAGCCGGTGAACGACAGGTAGGAATAGTTGTAGTCGTTGTCCAAACAGAAATCCCAGGTTTCGACCGAGCCGCCACCCGGAATATAGACCGGCGGGTGCGGCTGCTGGACGGGCTTGGGCCAGCAGTTGACCCAGCGCAGCTGGTTGTATTTGCCGTCAAAGGCGAAGGGTTCTTCCTCGGCCCAGGCACGCATGATGAGTTCGTGCGCCTCGGCGTATTTGTCGCGGGTGATGGCCGGAATCTGGCCGTAGCAGTAGTTGGTGTCCATGGACGTGCCGACCGGGAAGCCGGCCAGCAGCCGACCGCCCGAAATCACGTCCAGCATGGCGAACTCCTCGGCCACCCGGATCGGCGGGTTGTACAGGGCGATCGAGTTGCCGATCACCGCCAGGGCCGCCTGCGAGGTCCGGCGGGCGAGGCCGGCGGCAATGATGTTGGGCGAGGGCATCAGGCCATAGCCGTTCTGGTGGTGCTCATTCACGCCAATACCGTCAAAGCCCAACGAGTCGGCGTATTCGAGCTGGTCCATATACTGGTGGTAGACGAAATGGCCCTTTTTGGGGTCGTAGAGGCTGTTGGGCAAATCCACCCAGACCGAGCGATAGTCCTCTCGGAAATTATCCGGCAGATGCGGCCACGGCATCAGGTTGAACCAGGTAAACTTCATAACGACCTCCTCAAAAAAGGGTTTGCGGGATGTGGCTGCCAGCACCCCAGCCTACGTTGAAAAATAGCCAGCGTCGAGAGGGGACTTTCCTCGGACAGGCATGTGGCAACCGAGGCATTTCACCCAGTTGCCCATGCGCACCCTGTCCTGCTATCCGGGATTTACCCCACACTCATTGAGTTGTACATTTGCTGGTGCGGGAACTCAAAGAACACTGAGCGAAACGAGGCAAGGGTGTGAAATTCGGCATTCTCCAGTTCTTCAGCTGGCCCGGCCGACGGGTCAGCCTGCCGACCGTGTATGAGCGGACGCTGCAGCGCATCGAGATCATGGATCGCGCCGGCTATGACGCGGTGTGGCTGACCGAGCACCACTTCACCGATTACAGCGTGTGTCCGTCCATTCCGGTCATGGGCAGCTATGCGGCGGCCAGAACACAGCGTTTGCGTATCGGCGCCGGGGTGAGTCTGGCCGCCCTCTACCACCCGTTGCGCCTGGCCGAGGAGATTGCCCTGCTCGACATCCTGTCCGGCGGGCGGGTCAACTGGGGCGTCGGACGCGGCTTTGATGTCAACGAGTTTCGGGCCTTTGACGTTCCGCTGGACGAGAGTCAGGCCCGCTTTCGCGAGAGCGTCGATATTGTGCTCAGGGCCTGGACAGATGAGCGGCTGCACTACACCGGCCAGTACTACTCTTTTGACGGGGTGGAGGTGCTGCCCAAGCCGCTCCAGCAGCCCCACCCGCCGGTGTGGACTGCGGCATCCTCGCCGGCCGCCATCGCCTGGTCGGCCGCCATGGGCTATTCGATTCTCATGGACCCCCACTCGACCCACACCGAGATCGGCCAAAAATGGACCAGCTATCGGGACCAACTGGAACACCACGGCCATTCGATCAGTGGCCGGGATATCCCCATGGCCCGGCTGGTGGCTGTCGCGCCGACCGATGCCGAGGCCAGGCAGGTCGCCACTCAGGGCGCGCGCTGGCTGATTGACGCCTATGTGGACCCCGAGCGCTTCGGCGTGGTCGGCGATCCGGTCCAGAACTATGTGGACCGGGTCATCATTCACGGCTCGCCCGAGCGGGTGGTCGATGAGCTGGCGCGCCTGCACCAGGACATCCACCTCGACTATCTGATCGGCGCGCCGCTCAGCCATCAGAGCTTTCTGCTGTTGACCGACAAGGTCTTGCCACGCCTGATCTGAATCCGGGTCTGAACTCCCGCCGGCTTGCATCTGTGGCCGTCGCCAGGCATGTTTGATCGACAGGTGAAACGCCAAAGACAAGGAGGGCATCATGGCACTACCGCAGGATATTACCCCATTTAACAGCGAACTCATGGATTCGCTGGCCCGAACCGCAGACATGGACTGGATTCCGAACGAGCTGGATCCCGAACGCGCCTTCATGAAAGTGCTGTGGACCGGTTCGGAGTCGGGCAGCTGGGCGGTGATGTTCCGCTGGCTCAAGGGCTATGCCGCGCCGCCGCACAAGCACCTCAGCGCCTCCCACACCTTCATCCTGAAGGGCAAGCTCCAGGTCCGGGACGGCACCCTCAACGCCGGCGACTACGTGTACGAGCCCAACGGCATGATCCACGGCGCGACCACCGCCCTTGAAGACACCGAGTACCTGTTCATCTGCAACGGTCCGGTGCTGTTCTTTGGCGAGAATCAGTTCGAGGGCTATATCAGCTGGGAAGAACTCAAACGCGCCCAGGACGC
>WTHE01000193.1:0-2050 GCA_011523315.1 Candidatus Binatota bacterium | reverse complement strand
TAGCAGGCTGAGAGGCGGGCGATGCCAAGCCTCCGCCCGCCCTCGACCTGATATGAGTCAGGCGAATAAGACCGCGTCAGACAAACAGATGCGAGCAGAATATGACATTCGTGGCGGGGCACGCGGGAAGTACTACGAACGCTATCGGCAGGGAACAAACGTCGTGGTGCTGGAGCCTGATGTCGCGGCAATCTTCCCCGATGCAGAAGCCGTAAATCGGGCACTCCGCCTGCTGATCCAGCTGGCACAGAAGCAAGTAGCAGAAGCCAGATCTTCCGCTTGACCGGCGTCGGTCTGACGGTCACGTTGGGAAAACTCCTGGCGTGGCCGCGCCTCAGCCCCATCGGCCTCACCCCCCCTTCCCCGTCAGAGCCGCCATGAGCCAGCAGGACGCCTTCGATCACATCGTCGCCGCTCTGCACGAGACCGCGCTGAACGACACCTTATGGCCCCGCACCTCGACCCTGATCGATGAAGCGGTCGGGATGTGGGGCAGCCATCTGGCGGTCGAGAGCGGTCATACTCGGGACGACGCCGAGTTCGTCTTTGGTGATGCCTATTGCCACGGCGAACTCGTCGAAATGGGGAGAATGTACGCCAATACCTACTTCCCCCACGACGAACGCGTCCAACGGCTGCTCAACCTGCCCGACAGCCGGGTGGTTCACGTCACCCATGTCTACACGGAACACGAGTTACAGACTTCCCCGACGTATAACGAGTTCTTGTGTCGGTTTGGCGCCGGCAACGGGCTGAACCTGCGCATGGACGGCCCGGATGGATTACACATCATCTGGGCGTTTACAGACCCTGACGACCCGCATGGGTGGGGTTCCGAACAGATCGCGTTGATACAACAGCTGCTGCCCCACATTCGTCAGTTCGTTCGCGTCCGCCAGGCACTGGCCAGCGCCGAGGCGCTTGGCACTTCGCTGCTATCCCTGCTCGACAAAGCCCTGCTCGGCGTGCTGTTTCTTGACCGCCACGGGACAATCGTCGAGACCAACACTCGCGCCCTGCGCATTCTGCGTCGCGGCGATGGCGTAGCAGACCGGGACGGCGTCCTGGGTGCCCGGCTCCCGACCGACAACGCCAAGCTCCGGCGGCTGTTGGCGCGTGCTCTGCCCCACTGGGGTCAGACCGTCTCCAGCGGGTCCATGACAGTCCGACGGCCCTCCGGCAAGCTCCCGTTGACTCTGCATATCAGCCCGATCACCCACCGGGCCGACTTTGGCGCCCAGCGCATTGCCGCTCTCGTGCTGCTCGTCGATCTCGCAGAACGGCCTCAGATTGATCCCGCCTTCCTCGCCACGACACTCGGCCTCTCCCGCGCCGAAAGCCGGGTGGCGGCCGCCCTGGCCGCAGGCCACAGGGTGCGGGACATTGCGGTGGCGACGCATCGGACGCAAGCGGCGGTGCGCTGGCACCTCAGGCAGATGTACGCCAAGCTGGGCCTTTCGCGCCAGGCCGACTTGGTGCGCTTGGTGCTGTCCACCGTCGGGGTTCCCCCGCCGCGCGCCTGACTCCGCTTTCCCCCCTGCCCCACTTCTCCCTTCCGCTTCCAAAAATTTGCGCCCGACGCCGAAAAACTATCAATTTGGGTAGGGACAAACGGCTGGCAGGTGCGTATGGAATGCTGGATATTCTCACCGAACGGTCGCCAGGGAGGCCCGATGCGGAATCTGATTCATTTGCTGGTGTGTGGGCTGCTGGGCTTGAGCTCAACGCTGGTCCACGCGGCAACGCTGGAGAGCCCTGCGCCCGGAGCCAATGTGTCGGGGCTCGGGTACATCGTGGGCTGGAAGTGTCACCACGGCGAGGTGACGGTCCGGATTGACGGCGGGGGGCCGATTCGCCTGGCGACCCGCATGCCCCGGGCTGACACCCAGTCGGTGTGCCAGGGCGCGACCGACAACGGCTTTATCACCCAGTTCAACTGGGCGTTTCTGGCCGATGGCTCTCACACGGTCGTGGCCTACGATAACGGGGTGGAGTTTGCCCGGAGTACGTTCACCGTGGCGACCTTCGGGGAGGAGTTTGTAGTGGGGGC
>WTHE01000307.1 GCA_011523315.1 Candidatus Binatota bacterium | reverse complement strand
CCATTGAGACCCGATCAGTGGGCGTCTGGTCCCCCTCTTCAATCCTCGTACTCAAAAGTGGTCGCGTCACTTCACTTGGGGAGGTAATGGAACACACATCCGAGGCCGAACTCAGGCGGGGCGGGCCACAGTCAATGCTCTCAATATGAATCATCCAACCATTGTCCAGGCACGCAGTATGTGGATCAGCCTGGGAATCCATCCTCCTTTGGTGTGAACATACCCGGGTCAAGTCCGGGGTGCCGTTCTTTCGCGGGAATGACGGACGACTACACAGAAGCGTGAATCGCAGTAGGACAAACAGGCCCGGATTTTGTCCTATTTGAACGATTGGCAGCTCTCAGCTTGAGGGCTGCTGCGATGGCCCCCAGAGGGCGTCTATGAGGCGCCCTCTGCCGCCTGTGCCACTGATATCTAAAAGAACAGCAGCCGCCTCGATGGGAATGGGTAATCATCGGGAGATAATAGGCGCGCCGGGCGCGGGATTCATTGGGACATGTCCCGGCTGACTGGCTACCCGGGTCAGCCAAGCGCCAACCGCAGGATAGTCCGCCAGGTCGAATCCTCCCTCTGCGGCTACGTGCGTGTACGCGTAAAGCGAGAAATCAGCGATGTTCATCGCCTCTCCGCCGAACCAGTCCGATTTACTGAGATGACCCTCCATGACTGCGAGCGCAGCGCGACCGCCGGCCTGCTTGGCCGGCAGCTGGGCGCGTTGTGCCTGCGTCATCTCGGTGTGCTGAATCCAGTGGCGGGCGACGGCGATGCAGGGCTCGTGACTATACTGCTCGAAGAACATCCACTGCAAAGTGAAGGCGCGGGCTAACGGGTCGGACGGAAGAAAGCGCGAGCCCTCCGCCAGATAGCACAGGATCGCGTTCGACTCGGCAAGACAGGTTCCATCCTCAAGCTCCAGAACCGGGATTCGGCCGTTGGGATTTTTGGCCAGAAATTCCGGGGTCCGGGTTTCTCCCTTCAGGATATCGATTTCAATACGCTCGTAGGTCCGACCCAGATGGGCGAGCAACAGACGCGGCTTGTAGCCATTACCGGACAGATGGTTGTCATACAGACGAAGCATGAACGGGTTCTCCTTGAAACCAGCCTCCAGCCTAAAAAAACAACTCCTCGGGGTCGAGGCCCAGCAGCAGGCGGCCCGCCGGCCGGTACATCTTGAGATGCACGACACGGTGCTGGCAGGCGGTCAGAATATCGCGCATGTGGCGGTCGAGGGGACTGGTCCGAAAAATGGCGCTGGTGGCGGCCGTATCGTACAGCTTTGCGACAATGTCCTTGGCCGCCTGATGGGAGTGGGTGATCATCAACCGATAGTGGGCGCGCTGGCGGGGGGAGAGCCTGTCGCCCCGGCACAGCGTCTGCCACAGGTCTTCCAGCGTCGCGTAGACGTAGCTGCGGGCCGCACCCAGGCTGGCCTCGGCCCAGGCCACGGTTTCCTGGACCTGGCTGTCCTCGCGCAGCAAACCGCGGCTGGGCAGCATTTCCTTCTGAGTGCCCAGCTCCTGGACAAAATCCAGCGCACCGCGCGCAATACCCAGCGGCACCCCGGCATGAGAGACCAGAAACAGGGGCGGGAAGGCGTACAGCGGACCCGGACACTGGGGCGGTTCGGCCATGTTCGGGCTCTCGTCAAACGGCACGAAGGCGTTTTCAATGGTGAAGTCGTGACTGCCGGTGCCGCGCATGCCGGTGGTGTGCCAGGTGTCGCTGATCGTGGCGGCCGAAATCGGGACCAGCATCACCCGCGTTTCCGGCTGACCGTTGGCCAGGCGGCGGGGCTGGCCATTTTCATGGACCATTGACCCGCATACCAGCACGCTGGCGTGTCGGCAGCCGCTGGCAAAGCGCCACGTGCCGCTTACCCGGTAGCCGTTGGCAACGAGGTCGGCGCGCTGGGGCGGCCGGAGCTGGCCGGCCGCAACGCTGGACGTATGGCCGAACAGGCGTTGGGCAACGGGCGGAGTCAGAAAGGCAGCCAGGAAGCTGGCCGCAGTAGCGATCATCGACACCCAGCCGACCGAACCGTTGAGACGCGACAGCTCCTCCACGACCCGGACCTGGGCCATCGGGTCGAGCTGTCCGCCGCCATACGCCCGGGGCACGCCCATGCGGAAGACGCCGGCCTCCATCAATGCCTGGGCCAGGGCCTCTGGCAGGTGCCGCTCGGACTCCATGCTGTCGGTGGCAGCCTCGATGTGTGGGGCCAGGGCGTGTACGGCACGCAGGATGTGGTCAAGGTCGGCGCTGTCCTGGGTTGGCATGAGGCGGCTCCTTATCCTGAGGCGAACCAGTCCTCGTCCCGCAGCTGAGCCCAGATTTTTTGCACCACGGCTCCGCCGCGTTTTTGGACCTGCTCGGCATCGTCACACACCAGACGACCCTGAAAAACCTGGAAGCGGCCGTCTGTCATGACATGCTGAACGCTCAGCCCGTGGGCGTACAGCAGGTTGTTGAGCGGCTCGGGGGGCACTGCTCCGACCCCGCTCAGGAAGCCGCTGACATCGACCGTACACAGGTCGGCCTTGGCCCCCGGCGCAATCCGGCCGATATCGTCCCGGCCCAGTCCTATGGCTGCGCCCAGGGTTGCGCCCTCGACCGCGTCCCAGACCGTGGGCAGGCGTAAGGGCACCGGGCTGCTGGGCTGGAGGAGACGCGCCCGGGCGCGGCCGTACAGGACCGCCAGCTTGAGGTTTTCGATGTAGTCGTTTGAATGGGTGTCGATACCGATCGTCGTTCTGACACCGGCGGCCAGCGCCTCGGGGTAGGGCTGGGTGCCGCTGCTACCCCCGGCGCCGCCCCCGGACGGACAGTGGGCGTAGGTCAGGTTTTTCTTGGCCACAAACGGCAGGTCGTGGGTCAGGTCAATGCCGGTGAAGTGGGCGCCAAAAACGGGCTGGGTATAAAAGCCCAACTCGTCCAGCCACGCGGCCGGGCGTTTGCCCCACAGGCGCTCGACCGTATGGGTTTCCTGGGCACTCTGGGACAGGTGGATGTGGATGCCGTTGCCGATTTCCCTGGCTGCGGCCAGGATGGCGGCCATGGTCTTGGGAGTATGCGTATCCGTGGCGTGGGGCGCAATTTGGGGCCGAATCCGCCCGTCATCAGCCCCGTTGTGGGCCAGACCAAAACGCCGGTTGGCCTCAATCTCGTCCAGGGTGAGCTGTTCCGAGTCGGTCAAGATCTGGTCGGCCTGGCGAAACCAGATCGGAAACAGCCGGCCAATGCCCGGAATCATGCCGCCCGGATAGCCCCGCACGCCCCAGCGCCCGGCAAGACGCACGTAGGACTCGGCCTGGCGCAGGCTGAGGCTCATCTCGACCTGGGTCGTACAGCCCGAGCGGAGCAGCTCGGCCAGGTTGTAGGCGGTCAGGGCGTCCAGGTCTTCGGTGCTCAGCAGCTCGACCAGTTCGAGCGGGCGGGCGTAAGAGCGGCCGCCCTCAATAATCCCCCGGGTCGGCGTTGCCGAACAGGTGTGGGTATGGCCGGAAATCAAACCCGGCAGCAGGAGCTGGCCGGCGGCGCGAACGCGGGGCGTGTCGCCCGGCAGCGGGCCGCTGGTGACCGCTTCGATACGGTCGTGGCGTACCCGCACCGCACAATCGGGCAGCAGGCTGAGGCGGCCGTTCTGGAAAACCAGCCCCCACGGCGCTTCGATAATGCAGTCGCGGTGGGGCGGCGTGTCTTGGCGCGGCGGTGGGTTGGCGGCGGACTGTTGAGCGGGCGTGGCCGCCCCGAAAGCCGCCCCGGCCAGCGCGCCCTGGACCAGGAGCTGACGGCGGCTCAGGCCGTGCTCTGCGGGCTCTGCCGCATGACACACAAAGCAGGCGCCCTGGAGGTCTGCGTATGACTGAAGGAGGGTCATCGTTGCTGTTCTCCGTGTCTGCGGTGCAAATCAGAGCAGGGCGCGTCTGACCCGTTCACCAACACCCCGCAGCCGCTGCACCGGTTCGTTGGCAAACACAAAGCGCACATATCTGTCACTGTTGGCGCTGCCCCAGTTGACCATCGGTGTCGCCGCAATCTTGCCCGAGGCGAGCAGGCGTTCTGAGGCCGTGGCACCATCCATGCCCAGGGGCGAGACATCCAGTAGAAACGACCAGCCACCGTGGGGCGGAACGACCACAAAGTCGCCCAACTCGTCCAGCAACACATCCCGACGGCGCTGCCATTCCTCGACACAGGCTGAAATGCCGTCGTCGGGAGCATTGATGGCAGTGGCAACGGCTCCCATTGCCAGACCGGTCTGGCACACCACGTTGCTGATGCTGACCCTGGCCACATCGGCCACAATGTCAGCCGGGCCAACCACCCAGCCCACCCGCCAGCCGATCATGCGGTATTCCTTGGACGCCGAGCCGACGCTGATGACTCGTTCACGCATGCCGGGGAAGGCAGCCGGATGAATAACCGGGCGGCCATCGTACACAATCCGCTCCATCGCCGCATCGTTGATGAGCCAGCACCCGGCCTGCTGACAAAAGGCGATCAGCGCGGACCACTCTTCCCGCGTGAAGACCGCCCCCGTCGGCATGCAGGGGCTCATCAGCAGGGCTGCTCTGACGGCGCGGGGATCAAGGCTGGCCAGTGCGGCCACATCCAGGCGCCAGCCCTGGGCCGAGGGCAGCAGGCGAACAAAACGCGGCACTCCGCCGGCCAGCCGGACCCGATTCACCAGGCCGACATAGATCGGATCGGTCAACAAGACCTCGTCGCCGGGTTCCAGAGTCGCCAGCAGGACATTCAGGATGCCCGACAGCCCGCCGGCACTGATCAGGCATTCGGTCTTCCAGTCGTAGGCCTGGCCCGACTGTCGCTCGACCAGGCGCGCGGCCGCCTGGCGGACGCTGTCGAGCCCGAAAAAGGGCAGATAGCTGTTGGCCGCGTCGTCATCAACCGCCCGTTTGGTGAAGGCCAGCGCGCTGGCTGGCGGGCGCAGGTCGGTGTCGAGATTTTCCAGCCGCAACACCTCGGGGTCTTCGAGGCTGTCGGCCAGCGCGCCCATCTGTTCAACGCCGATCTGGGTGATATGCGTCAGGCGCGAGACGGACATGGCTTCTCCCGGCTGGCAGCAGAAAGTCCGGTCGGCTAAATGCCGTACGCCCGAGCCGCGCTGTCGCCCAATATGTTGCGACGGGCCGTGTCCGACAGCGGGGCAACCAGCTCTTGCAGCTCTTCCATGTAGTTTCCGGGGTGGTCGAAGTGGGGATAGTCGGTCGCCCAGAAAAACCGGTCCTCTCCCACATAGTCGATGATGTGGGCCAGCGCCCGCTCATCCGGGTCGCCCGAAATCCAGCACTGGCGCTTGAAATACACACTCGGCTTTTCCTTGAGCGGCACACTATCGCCCAGGCTGGTCTCATAGGTCGTGTCCATGCGGTCCAGGGCCGCCCCGATCCAGCCCGCCCCGGATTCCAGCACGACCGCCTTGATGTTTGGGAAACGGTCAAACAAACCCCACTGAAACAGGCCGTAAAACGCCTGCTGGGGGCCCTGCATGCCCAGCGCGTTCTGCATCCAGCGCGCCTTGCCCATGCCGTCAAAGCGCTGGTAGGTCCGAATCTTGGGATGCTCGGCCATGGGGTGGATGGCGACCGGGACATCGAGGTCCTGGGCTGTGGCCCAGAAGGTGTCGTGGTCGGGATGGGCGTGGGGGATGCGGGTCAGCGTATAGGGTGCCACAAACGCGCCTCTGGCCCCGGCTCGCACCGAGCGTTCCAACTCGGCCGCGGCTTTGACCGGATCGGCCAGCGAAATGTGGGCGATGGCAATCAGGCGGCCGTCCGAGTCGGCGCAGAAGTCGCACAGCCAGCGGTTATAGGCCTGGGCGTAGGCCAGGGACAGCTCGGCGTCCTCCAGCTCGCACTCCCAGGTCAGGCCCAGGCTGGGATACAGGATGGCCTTGGCAATGCCCTCCTGGTCCAGCAGGGCGACGCGTTCTTTGGGGTCCATGGAGCCGAACGGCGCGTTGCCCGGGTAGGACTGCTCCATCAGCTCGGCTATCTCTTGGCTGTTTTTGCCCATCGCCCCCAGCCCGGTCAGCGTGCGGATATCGAAGAAACGTGAGGGCTTGCCGTCCAGCTCCAGCACCTCTCTGCCGTCGTGGCGACGGACGCGCAGCGCCCGGTCCCGGTAGGCCGGGTCAATGTATTTCTCCCAGGCGTCGAGGGGTTCGAGAATATGTCCATCGGCGTCGATGATATTGCCATAGTCGAGTGCCATGCTGTTGTCTTCCTTTCACGGGTCTGACGAGTGGGTAAGTCCGACCGATTCTAGCCGATTCCGGCCGGGACGGCCACGGGTGCAGCGCTAGCGTAAGCCGTGACACGTGGACAGGCTCACGTTGGCATAGGGCGTTCTTTCTTGTTCCGAATATGTTAGCGTAGCCGCATGTCGGCCATCCCCGATAACCCTCTTGCCACAAAGCAAGACCTGCAAATTGAACTCGCTCCTGTGAAGGCGGATCTGACGCTGGTCAAATGGATGCTTGGAGTCTTATTGGGTGGAGTGATGGCGCTCATTCTCAGAGCTTTTTTTCTGCCCGCCTGATCCTGAACCCCATCAGAGCGAGCATGACTCACACGCCCCGCTTATCCCCCCACAGGGCGACGTGGAGGCGATAGCTGAGCCGGTAGCCGTACTGCATGCAGGCTTCGACCAGGTCCCGGGCCAGCTCGTTCAGCCGCTCGGCCTCGGTCGCTTCGGGCATCAGCATGACCCGCTCGGACGGCAGATCGAAGCGCGCTATCAGGTCTGACACTTCGGCAAGGTCCGCAGTCGCGGCAAGCACGAATTTGAAAGAGGCGTTCGGCAGGGCCGCAAAGGCCCGCAGCGCTTCGGGCCGCAGTCGCTTGTCGGTCGGATTGCCCGAGTTGTCCAGCTTGGGCGAGACGTTCCAGCGGGTGATGATGGCGGTCAGCTGCGCATCGGGAACGAGGGTGCCGGCGGTCTCGACCTCGCTGGTCCAGTCTCGGCCCAGCCGCCTCAGCAGGCTGACCAGAGCCGTCTGTTGCAACAGCGGTTCCCCGCCGGTCACGACCAGATTTCTCGGTCGCAGCCGCTGAAGCGCGTCTATGGTCTGGTCGAGGCTGTATTCGCGGACCTCTTTGCGGATGTCGTAGGTGTGCCAGTCCCAGGTATATTTGGTGTCGCACCAGCCACAGCGCAGGTTGCAGTGGGCCAGGCGCAGAAAGACGGACGGCACGCCCAGGGAGACGCCCTCACCCTGGACGCTCTCGAATATCTCGGACACGAGCAGCCGGTCGGGCGGTGTCGTCACGTTTATTCCTGCGGCAGGCCGAGTTGGCGCTGTTCGGCGGCCTCGATATAGGCGGCGGCGTCTTCGTCCAGCAGCAGCCCCTGGGCGACGAGCCGCCCAGCCGCAGCCCTGACCGCCTGGACATAGCGGCGCTGGGTGACGTAGCGTTCTTCCACAGACAGGCGGGGGTCACCGCTGGCCAGCCGCTGCGCCTTGGTCGTGGCAAAGGGGATGAAAGAGCCCATTGCCGAGCATTCATCTCTGGGTGTATTGGCCAGCAGGTTCCAGCCCGTATAGGTACCGAGCGGAACCGCCATGTCCGGCAGCTGAATGCCCGCTAGGTCGATCCCGTCCGGCGTGACCTTGGGCACCAGGCTCGGATAGGTGCGGCCGGTCTCGCGCGGGGGCAGGCTGCTGATGATGCCACGGTCGAACTCAGGACCGTAGTCGTACAGTTCACGGCTGCTGGCCACGCCGGTATACGCCACGCCCGGAATCTGGGGAAAGCCAAGGCTGGACTGCGGTAGGGGCGGGACGAGGCTGCCGTCGCTCAGCCGCGGCACCTGGCTGGGCGGCGGTTCTCTATCGGCCGTCACCCAGTCGGTCAACGCGGCCAGCAGCGCCCGCAGCGCCGGGCCGGGACTGATCGGGTTCTGGAGCTGCTGGCAGCTGCCCCGCCCGGACGCCACGCCGTGGGCAATGCTCGACAGCAGGTAAAAACGCACATTGGGCGGGTCGGCCAGGTCGGCGCTGCCGTCCGGTGTGGTGATGGCCAGCGCCGCGCTCTTGAACCAGTAGCTGTTGGAGTCGTTCACCTCCATGAGCTTGGGGCTCGTGTCCGAGGCGTCACAGCGGGCCAGGACACTGTCGGTTTTGCCCGTCAGC
>WTHE01000088.1 GCA_011523315.1 Candidatus Binatota bacterium | reverse complement strand
GCCAAGCGACCCACCAAAAAGCCGCCTCCACCTGCGCCCAAGCAGCAGGCTAAGCGGCCCGCTAAAAAACCCAAGGCCCAGAAAAAGCCAGTCGTCAGATCGGCCACGCCACAACCGTCAATGTCTCGCCGAGCCCGTGAGACGCGACAGCTGGCCGAGGCTGTTGACCGTGTGCGCCAGAACATGAGAACGGCCGGACGATCTGCCCGGCAACCGGTCGGGTCCAGAACGGTCGGCGGCTCCGGCTCTGGTGGCGGCTCCGGCCGCCGACCGCCGGCCTTTGTCGGGTATACCGTCCTGGTTCAGCAGCGGGTCAAGGACAGCTGGATTGTCACCCACCAACGGGCCGGCTTAACCGCAGTGGTGCAGTTCGGTATCAGGCCCAACGGCGAGATCGCGGATATCGAACTGACGCGTTCGTCGGGCAATGCGGCGTTTGATCAGTCGGCCCTGCGTGCCGTGCATCACGCCAACCCGCTCCCCCCGCCACCCGTGGAGCACCTGCATGAATTTCTGTCCCAGAAAGTCCAGGTCGCTTTTGGCGAGTGAGCGATGACTGAAGCACCGGGGCGTGAACTGAGACGCGGGCGGCAGAGCGAAGGCGGATGATGGGCAACTGGCAAGTCGAGACGCGACGTAAGTGGTGGATCACCCTGAGGCGAAGCTGTCGGATCGGGGTTGTGGCCCTGGCGGTGCTCCTCGGAGTGTGCCGCTCGGTCCAGGCCCAGATCGAAATCACCGTCCCCGAACCGGGTGGGGCAGGGCTGCCGATTGCGCTCTCGCCTCTGGCCCCGCAGCCGTCGAGTTCCGCCCAGGGGCTGGGAGCAGCCTTCTCTGATATCGTCGCCCGTGACCTCGACCTGTCCGGCCTGTTCCGGGTCATTGACCGCGCGACCTATCTTGAGGGGCCGGACAGAGTCATGGAGGCCGAGATCAACTTTGGCCACTGGTCGGTGCTGGGCGCGCTGGCCCTGATGAAGGGCAGCGTGTGGCTCGAAGGCGAAGCGCTGACCGTCGAAGCGCGCCTGTTTGACGTGGCCCAGCGTCGGTACCTGGGCGGCAAGCGTTATCGTGGTCGGCGAGCGGACCTGCGCAGAATGGCGCATCGTTTCGCCGACCATGTGATGCTGCTCCTGACCGGTGAGGAAGGCCCGTTCAACTCCAGAATCGCATTTGTGTCCAACCGGGCCGGCGGGCGGGCCAAAGAAGTCTATGTCACCGACTTGACCGGAGCCGAGGTCGAGCGGCTGACCCACGCCAGAAGCCTCATCCTGGCACCGCACTGGAATCCCGGAGCGACCGACCTGTTCTATATTTCGTACAAGCGGGGCGGGCCCTATCCGTTTCGCTTTGAACTGCGTAGCGGTAAGGAGCGGCAGCTGTCGAAAACCATCGGCTACAGCGGACAGTGGTCGCCAGACGGGAAGACCATCGCCGTGAGCGGAGAAAGAAACGGCAATATCGATCTCTTTCTGTTGTCTCCCCAGGGACGTCTGCTCCGCCGTCTGACGACCAGCCCGGGCATTGACGTCTCGCCCGCCTGGTCGCCGGACGGACGTCGCCTGGCGTTCTGTTCGAGTCGCAGCGGTGGACCGCAAATTTATATGCTGGATCTCGCTTCGGGAAAGATCCGGCGGGTGACGTTCTCGGGCGCGTATAATACCTCGCCGACCTGGTCGCCCAGGGGAGGGCTGATTGCGTACACGAGCCAATCCCGTGGGATGCGGGTCAAAATCGTCGATATCGCCTCTGGCCGGGAGAGGACGGTGGCGGCCGGGGAGGATCCCTCCTGGTCCCCGGACGGGCGCTATGTGGTGTTGAGCGCGGCCGGCCGGCTGTGGATTGCCAGCCAGGATGGACGCAGCGTCAAACAATTGACGGCTGGGGGGGGAGATGATACTAGTCCGACATGGTCAGCCCGCCTCCAGTGAGTGGACCGGATCAGCGACATTCAGCAACAAACAATAAGGACTGAGGAGAACGATGCAGAGCCTCTTTCGGTGGTGTGGATGGGTGGGGTGCAGCCTGCTTATTGTGGTGTTCCTCAGCGCGTGTCCAGCTCGACAGTCACCCCGGACGCCCGACGCTCCACCAGCTCTCACGCCGTCTTCTCAACAGTCCGGATTTGACATAAGCACCGCACCCGACGAGGATCCCCTGTCCGACCCCGGCAGGAGGGTCGAGACGAGGATTGCGGATGGGCCCCAGACTGGCGGGGAGTTGCAGGATATTCGTTTTGACTATGATGCCTTCGATCTCTCGCCGACCGCCCGAGAAGTCTTGCAGACCAATGCCGACTGGCTGCGCAGGAATCCGACGGCCCGGGTTGAGATCGAGGGCCACTGTGACAATCGGGGAACCGTGGAATACAATCTGGCTCTCGGCTCCGAGCGGGCGCGGTCAGCCTATGATTACCTCGTCTCTCTGGGTATTGCCTCGGATCGGCTGTCGACCATCAGCTATGGAGAGGAAGCCCCTCTGTGCGCTGAGGACTCAGAGGCGTGTTGGCGGCAAAACCGTCGGGCTCACTTTCTGATCATTAGCCGGTGACTCGTGAAGGGACTCGGATTTTCTGTCGTGCTTCTGCCGCTCCTGGGCGCTTGTGCGACGCAGTATGACGTGCAGCGTGCCCAGGAGGGCAGTCAGGTGTTGAGGACCGGCATCGCTAATGTGGAAGCCTCGGTGACCGATGTGCGCCAGGAGATGGCCGAACTGAGGGGAACGCTGGAGACGGTCCAGCACCGTCTTGAGCGCCTCGCCCGCGAGCGCCCGACGCCCCCGGTTCAGGATAGGCAGGATAGGCAGGCTCTGCGGGCTCTGGAGGAACGTATCGCCAGGCTGGAACAGGCGGAGCGGAACCGCCCCTCGTTCCCGCCTCAGGATCCGGTCGCCACCTCGTCTCTGCCGCAGTCCGACGAAGTGCCGCCCGATCCCCTCACCCAACCCCTCCCGGCCCATGAGGTTGAACGGCCACCCGAAATGCTCCGTGAACAGCAGGAGTACACCCTGGCTCTCGAGTTGCTGCGAGCCCAAGACTACGAGCAGGCGGTCCAACAGTTCCGGACGTTTCAACGGACCTATCCGGCCTCGGACATGGCCGACGACGCCCTGTACTGGATCGGCGAGATCTATTTCATGCAGCGCGATTACAACCGGGCGATTCTGGCGCTGAACGATGTCGTGCTCCAGTACGAGAAGGGTGATAGGCGGCCGGACGCCTTGGTTCGCCAGGCCGAGGCCTTTCTCGAAATCGGGGATCGGAACTCTCCCCGTCTGATTCTGCGCAAGGTGATGGACGACTATCCCAATTCCGCGGCCATCTCCAAAGCTCGGTCCCTGCTCCAGTCCCTGGAACCCTAGTGCCGTCCTCCCCCCGGCGTTTGCCCGAGCAGCCATGGAGATCATCCGGCATATCCTGCGCCAGCCCCGTCTGCCCCACCCAGTCGTGAGCCTGGGAAACTTCGACGGGGTGCATCTCGGCCACCAGACGATTTTGCGCCGACTGGTCCAGGAGGCCGAGCGGCGCCGGGGAACGGCACTCGTTGTGACCTTTCATCCCCATCCGCTTTCGGTTCTGCGGCCCGACCGCCCGCTGCCGTTGATTCTGAGCCTGCGCGAGAAATTAGACTCCCTCGCCCAGCAGGGGGTGCAGCGGGTGGTGCTCCAGCGTTTTTCGCGCGCCTTTTCGCGCCTCAGCCCGGAGGAGTTCGTTGACCAATATCTGGTGCGGGCCATAGGCGTCGAACACGTCGTCATCGGCCATAACTTCAGCTTCGGCCGGGATCGCAGCGGCAGCGCCGAGGCACTTGAGCGGCTGGGCCAGCGTTATAATTTCGGAGTTGAGGTGGTCGGGCCGGTCCGAGTGCTGGACCGAACCGTGAGCAGTTCGGCCATTCGGTCGCTGCTGAGCGCGGGCGATCTGGATGGGGCCACCGCGCTCCTGAGCCGTCCTTACACCGTCAGCGGCCGTGTCCAGCAAGGCTTTCGGCGCGGACGCACGATCGGCTTTCCGACCGCCAATCTCCGGCCCCGGGCCGACCTGCTGCTGCCTAACGGCGTCTACGCGGTACGGATCGAGGTGGGCCAGCAGACCCGACTGGCCGGCGTGGCCAATGTCGGAGTCAACCCGACCTTCGGCCACAATGCGCGGACGGTTGAGGCCCATATCTTTGATTTCTCGGCGGACATCTACGGCCAGCGGCTGCGGGTCGGTTTTGTTGCCCGACTGCGGGGAGAAAGAAAATTTCCCTCCGTGCCAGACTTGGTCAAGCAAATCCGGGAGGATGCCGAACGTGCGCGTACCCTCTTGGGCCGGTGAGGAGATATCGACGGTCGCATGGCTGGGCAAGCATCATTCCGGCCGGGACAGGTGAGCGGTGTCGATTCGCCGCGACGGTTTGTGATCTCGGCAGAGCACGGCGGCCAGCGTTTGGATCGGGTCGTCTCCAGCGTCATCGCCGCCACCCGCTCGCAGGCCAAGGTGTTGATCGATCAGGCCCGGGTGATGGTCAACGGCCAGCCAAAAAAAGCCGGCTACTGCGTCCGGGTAGGCGACACGCTGTGTATCGAGCCCCTGCCCGCAGCGCCGACTACGGCGGCTCCCCAGGCTATTCCCCTGGACGTCTTGTATGAGGATGAGGTTCTCCTGGCGATCAACAAACCTCCGGCCATGGTCGTCCATCCCGCGCCCGGACAGTGGCAGGGGACGGTCGTGAACGCGCTGTTGTTCCGCTGGGGCTGGCGCGATTCCGGCCACTCGCTGCGGCCCGGTATTCTGCACCGTCTGGACAAAGACACCTCAGGGGTCCTGCTGGTGGCCAAGGATGAGAGCAGTGCCGAACACCTCGCCCGCCAGTTCCGGGCGCGTCAGGTCCACAAGACCTACGCGGCCGTTGCAGTCGGACGCTTCCGAGCCCGGACCGGACGGATTGAGCTGCCGATTGGCCGCCACCCGACTGATCGGAAGAAGATGTCCGTGCAGGCCCGCCACAGTCGGGCTGCGCTGAGCCGTTATCAGGTTGTGGCCGAGGCCCAGGGGCTGTCCTTTGTCCGTCTGTTCCCCACAACTGGCCGCACCCACCAGCTGCGGGTGCATATGGCGGCGCTTGGCCATCCGCTCGTCGGGGATCAGATGTATGGCCCGGCTCAGGCCAGACTGCGTGGAGCACCGGCCGTGGCGCAGACCTTTGGGCGTCAGGCCTTACACGCCGAGGCGATTCGGTTTTCCCATCCCGTCCAGGGGCGGACGATGACGATCCGCGCCCCCTATCCGCCGGATATGCGGGCCTTGCTGGAGGCGATGGGCGTTTCGGAGACGCGGCCCGTGAATTGACACTCGGCTGAAGATCAATTATGGTGGGGACAGCTCAGGTCGCACCAGACACGCTCAGATAGGTACACAGCAGACCCCCCCTCGCTCACCGCTTTCTCCATCCCTTCCGGTTGAGAACTTTCTCCGTATGGCACACACGGCTTCTGTCCGCCCGGCGGACCTGTCACGACCCGCCGAGGGGCGGACAGCTTTCTAGATTCGCACATCGCACGCAGTAAAGGGAGAATTTCATGGCTCGGTCGGCCGCTCGGCAACAAGAAGTGGAAGAGCCCCGGGATATCCGCATCGAGGTTGGTGATGAGGATGGCGGGCTGAATCTGAAGACGCTCAAGGAAAAGAAGATCAGTGAGCTGGCGAGAATCGCGCGTGGTTTCAGCGTCGATGGCACATCGGGCTTACGCAAGCAAGACCTCATCTTCTCCATTCTGCAGGCCCAGGCCGAGCAGAGCGGCTATATCTACGGTGAGGGGGTGCTGGAAATTCTGTCCGACGGGTTTGGCTTCCTGCGCTCCCCGGATTACAACTATCTGCCTGGGTCCGACGATATCTACGTCTCTCCGAGTCAGATCCGACGCTTCAATCTGCGCACCGGCGATGTCGTCTCCGGTCAGATTCGTCCACCCAAAGAGGGCGAGCGCTACTTTGCGCTCCTCAAGGTCGAGGTCATCAACTACGAGGAACCGGAGCGCGCGCGCGAAAAAATCCTGTTCGATAATTTGACGCCCCTCTACCCCGAGGAGCCCTTGCGGCTCGAATACGACCCCGAGGCGTATACCGGACGGATCATTGATCTGCTGACTCCGATCGGTAGAGGCCAGCGCGGCCTCATCGTCGCCGCCCCGCGTACCGGGAAAACGATGATGTTGCAGAACATTGCCCAGGGCATTGTCAACAACCAGAAAGAAGTCATCCTCATCGTGCTGCTGATCGACGAACGTCCGGAAGAAGTCACCGATATGCAGCGCTCGGTGCACGCCGAGGTCGTCAGCTCCACGTTTGACGAGCCGGCCACCCGTCACGTCCAGGTAGCCGAGATGGTGATTGAGAAGGCCAAGCGTCTCGTCGAGCACGGCAAAGACGTGGTGATTCTGCTCGACAGCATCACCCGTCTGGCTCGGGCCTACAACTCGGTCGTTCCGCCCAGCGGCAAGCTGCTGTCGGGTGGGGTGGACGCCAACGCCCTGCGCGGTCCCAAGAAGTTTTTTGGCGCGGCCCGGAATATCGAAGACGGCGGCAGCCTGACCATTCTCGGCACAGCCTTGATTGATACCGGCAGCCGTATGGATGAGGTCATCTTTGAAGAGTTCAAGGGCACCGGGAATATGGAAATTCACCTGGATCGGCGCCTGATGGACAAGCGCATTTTTCCGGCGGTCGATATCAATCGTTCCGGCACCCGCAAGGAGGAACTGCTGCTGACCAAAGAGGTGTTGAACCGGATTTGGATCCTGCGCAAACTGCTCTCGCAGCTCAATACCGTCGAGGCCATGGAATTTATGATGGACAAGATAGAGGGCACGAAAGATAATGTCGAATTCCTGCAATCGATGAACCAGTAGACCTTGCGTCTGTGCACGCCGAGGGGGCGATTTTCCGTCCCAATCGGCTCTGGGCGCGCGTTGCAAAGCCCCCCCCCATTTGCTACAACTCTCGCACCGCAGAGCGCGACATCAGATCGCACAGCCAGAGGAAGGTAGGATTCATGACCGATATCACAATCAAGCAGTTGCTTGAGGCCGGGGTCCATTTTGGCCACCAGACCAGCCGCTGGAATCCCAAGATGAAGCCGTATATTTTTGGCGCCCGCAACGGGATCCACATCATCGACCTGCAACAGACCGTCGGCATGCTGCGTGAGGTGGCGAACTTTGTCTCGGGGTTGGTTGCCGACGGCGGTCATATTCTGTTTGTCGGCACGAAAAAACAGGCCCAGGACGTCGTGCGGGAAGAGGCCGAACGATGCGGGATGTACTACGTCAACAATCGCTGGCCGGGCGGGATGCTGACCAATTTCCAGACGATCAAGAAGTCCATTGAACGGCTGAAAAAGCTCGATGAAATGCTCGACACCCCCTCAATCAACGAGGCGCTGACCAAAAAGGAACTGTTGGGCATCGGCCGCGAGCGAGACAAGCTGATGGTGACCCTGGGCGGCATCAAGAACATGCGCAAGCTGCCGGACGCCATGTTTGTCGTGGACACCAAAAAAGAAGAAATTTCGGTCCGGGAGGCGAACAAGCTCGGGATTCCGGTCGTGGCTGCGGTTGATACCAACTGTGACCCGGATACGATCAGCCACAAGGTGCCGGGCAACGATGACGCGATCCGGGCCATCCGACTGTTTACCAGCGCGGTGGCTGAAGCGGCGCTTGAGGGTCGGGCTCAGCTTGAGGAGCGCCAGCAGGCCGAGGAAAAAGACACGGCTGAGACGGCCGTTGCCGAGCCCGTGAGTGGCGCAGGCGAGGCCGAGGCCGCCGAAGCGGCTGCCGAGCCAGCGGCCGACACCGCCCCGGAGCCCGCTCCCGCCGCCGCCCAGGCGGCTCCACGCCCCTCGGCCAAGCAGACCGATAAAGCCGAGGAAGACGGAGGTGACGAGTGAGCGATCAGAGCACGAGCATGGCCCTGCTCAAGGAGGTTCGCGAGCGGACCGGAGCCGGGGTTGTTGATTGCAAAAAAGCCCTGAATGAGAGCGGTGGCGATATTGACAAGGCGATCACATTTTTGCGTGAAAAGGGGCTCGCCGCAGCCGCCAAGCGGGCCGGCCGGGCTGCGGCCCAGGGGATTGTCGGCTCATATATTCACGCTGGCAGCAATCTGCATGCCGAGG
>WTHE01000718.1 GCA_011523315.1 Candidatus Binatota bacterium | reverse complement strand
TCGGCGACTTACACCCGACCCAGCTACCGCGCAAACCCATCGAGTACGTCAACCGTCATGTCTGGGCGACCTTTCAGGACGACCCGGTCGGACCCGCGAACTACAAGTTCTTCGGCACCGATAACTATATGTGGGCGTCCGACTTTCCCCACGCCGACTCGACGTGGCCCGATTCGCTACGGGTCATTGAAAAGGATTTTGCCGGCGTGCCGGCAGACGTGACCCAAAAGATTATCTGCGACAACGCCTGCAAGCTGTACCGCATCGAATTCTGAGCGTCGCTGCGGGCTGATCGGGGGAGGGCAGTGCCTTCCCCATTGCTCACACAAGGAGGGGGCATGGATACGCATCGCTTTGCTGTTGAGCCGTCCGAGGTGGCGTGGAAGACGCTGGCGCTGGATGGCGACGGGGAGACCCGGCTGCAAATGTACCTCACGGGCGAAGACGGCGGACCGGAGGCCGTCCGGGCTCAGATTTCCGAGGGCTATGAGGTGGAGCCGCACTTTCATCTGGCCGCCCAGTTTCAGCTCCTGCTCGAAGGCTCGATGGAGTTTCCGACCTTTCGGCTCGACGCTCCGGCCGTCCACTACACCGAACACAACGTGCCCTACGGCCCGTTCAAGGTCAGCCGCCACGACATGCTGGTCCTGCACACCAAGCCCGGCGGGGTGGTCATGATGCGGAACAAGAAGCGCCGCTATCAGGCCAACACGCGCGGCCGGGAACTCTCGCGTAGCGCCCACGAGGTGGACTGGGAGTCGCTGCCCGGCCATCCCGAGGCGCGCCAGAAGGTCTTGATTCCCGACAGCCGCGGGCCCTCGGCTCGGATTATCGAGTGCCCGCCGCACATGGCGTTTGCGCCCGGCGCGCCGGCCTATGGACGCTACGAGGTCGTGCTGTCCGGCTCGGCCTCGGTCGGTGGCAAGTCGCTCGAAGCCAAGGGCCTGCGTTTCGTCGAGGCGGGTGAAGACGCGCAGCCGTTGGTCTGCGGGCCGGACGGGGCCAGCCTGATGGTGCTGACGTTCGACCAGGACGCGGCCGAGAGCTATGGCGGGAGTACCCAGGACGCCATCGCCGGCATGGAACAGTAGTTCCCTCTCCCTCAGGGAGAGGGCGCGGGAGAGGGTTCCGACCATGAATATCAGCCACGGCTTAATCAGCGCGGATTCTCACGGCCAGTTGGATAAGAATACGTTCCTGGACCGGATGTCCAAGGCCAGGTGGGGGGAGCGTATTCCGCATATTATCGAAACGCGCGATCCCGCGCTGATGGCCGAGCCGGTCGATCACGCCGTCGAACGCTGGTTGATCAACGGCAAGGTCGTCGATACCCGGGGGGTGTGCAACTGCCCGGCGGTGATGGACGATCCCCGGCGGACCTATCATCCCCAGCGCTGGGAAGAGGTGCCGCTCAAGGTCTACGATCCGGTCGAACGGCTCAAGGTCCTGGACGAGGACGGGGTGGACGGCGAGGTCTTGTTTCCCAACCCGCCGGTCCAGAACGCGACCTTTCTGCAAGGCGACGCCGAGTTCGAGCTGGCCTGCATTCGGGCCTATAACGATGGCCTGGCCGAGTGGAGCGAGGTCAGCCCGCGCTATATTCCGCTGGCCCTGATCCCCTACCTGAGCGATATCGGCGTGGCGGTGGCCGAGGTCGAACGCGCGGTCAAAAAGGGCCACAAGGGGATTCTGATGGTGGCCGAACCCAACCTCGTGCTGCACGGCCGGGACGATCTGTTCGGTCTGGCCGGCACGGGCTCGACGACCGGATCGGTGCCCCGGATCAACGACCCGTACTGGAACCCGCTGTGGGACGTGTGTCAGGAACTCGATGTGCCGATTCACTGGCACGCCAACGCCGGGATCGTGCTGCGTCCGCCGAGTTGGAGGGCCTATAACCGGGCTCAGATCACGGTCAGTTTTATTCCCGGTGGGCTGTCGGCCGTGTGTCAGTTTCTGCCCAACCTGATTTTCTCCGGCAATCTGGAACGCTATCCGCGTCTCAAGTGGGTGTGCGCGGAGACGGGCCTGGGCTGGATCAACTATGCCCTGGAGGCCTGCGACCACGAGTGGGAACGCCGCCGGCTGTGGACCGAGGGGGTGGTCACCCGACCCAGCGAGCAGTTCCGGCGCCAGATGTACGTGTGTTTCTGGTTTGAGAAGGTCGGGCTGGAATCACGTCACACGATCGGCATCGACAACATCATGTGGCAGTCGGACTATCCGCACAACACCTCGACCTATCCCGACTCGTGGGCAACGGTCGAGCGCACCCTGGTCGATGTACCGGCCGAAGAGCGCGAGCGGCTGTTGTACGCCAACGCCCAAAATCTGTACAAGCTGGCCTAGGCCGGGAGGGGCGGGTGGAACGCCGATTCGGTTTTATCAGCAGCGACGAGCACGTGGTCGAACACCCCGGGGTGTGGACCCAGCGTCTGTCCAAAAGCTGGGGCGAGCGCATTCCGCATCTGGTCGAGCAGGCCGACGGCAGCCAGCGCTGGCTGGTCGACGGCCGGCCGGTGGCCCTGGACGGGGTTGCCGCTGCGGGCGCTACCCTGGCCGACCGCAATCAGCTACCGCAGCGCTGGGAGGACGTCTCAGCGCTGGCCCATAATCCGGCCGAACGGCTGAAAGCCATGGACGCCGACGGCGTGGATGCTGCGGTGCTGTATCCCAGCCTGGCCGGTCTGGCCGGAGAGACCTTTGGTCGGCTGACCGATCCGGCCCTCGAACTGGCCTGTGTCCAGGCCTACAACGACTGGCTGATTGACGAGTGGGCGGCCGTCAGCCTACGCTTTATCCCCCAGTGTCTGGTGCCCCTGTCTCCGGTTGCGGTAACGGTTGCCGAGATCGAACGTGCGGTGGCCAAGGGACATCGGGGGGTGGTGTATCCGGCCATTCCCATGCACCTGCGTGAGCTGCCGCACGTCAACGAGGCCGAGTACGATCCGGTCTGGGCAACCTGCCAGGAGCTGGGTGTGCCGATCTGTTTCCACGCCGGCGCCTCGCCGGATATCCAGTTCCCGCCCGACCCGGCGTTTTCTCCCGCGCTGGCCGATGCCTTCCAGGCTCTGTCGCGTCCGTTCAGTTCGGCCACGGTCCTGGGCAACCTGCTGGTGTCGCGGATTTTGTCGCGCTTTCCGCGCCTGCGCGTCGTGTTTGCCGAAAGCGCCCTGGGCTGGGGCGTGTTTGCCCTGGAAGCGGCCGACTATCATTTTGAGCAGTTTCGCCTGGACTTGCAGGGCTATGAGCTGACGCCGACCGAGCTGTTCAAGCGCCAGTGCTATTTCACGGGCTGGTACGACCGCCAGAGTCTGCTGCACACCCACCGCTTCCTGGGCGCCCAGAATATTCTGTGGACAACGAATTTTCCGCTCGCCACCTCGACCTGGCCGAACAGCCGTGAGTTCATGGCCCGGACGTTTGATCCTATCCCGTCCCACGACCGGGAGCGGATGGTGTGGCACAACGCGGCCGAGCTGTACGGCGTGTCCGGGTCAACGGGCGAGCCTGGGAGGGAAGGGCATGGCTGACTGGACGCCGCCGTCACAGGCCGAGGTCGAGGGCTATTTCGAGCGCCTGAACAATTGGGGCCGCTGGGGGGCTGACGACCAGCGCGGAACCCTGAATCTGATCAGCCCGGAAAAACGGACCGCTGCGGTAGCCCTGGCCCGTCGCGGCCGGGTGGTTTCCCTGTCGCGCGACATCCCTCCCCAGCCCGCCCTGGACTACCACATGCTGTATCCGATTCGGCGCGGTGCCTCGCAGGCTGCGGTGGATTATTTCGGCATGATCTATCACGGCCACACCATGACCCACATGGACGCCCTGTGCCATGTCGAGTACCAGGGCCAGCTGTACAACGGGCGCCGTTTCAGCGACCACGTCGGCCACGCCGGCGCCAGCTGGGGCGCCCTGGACGTGTGGTTCGACGGTGTGGTGTCGCGCGGGGTGTTGCTGGACGTGGCGTCCTCCAGGCCGGCCGGCTATGTGGCGGTCGGTCAGCCGGTCACGCCGCCTGAGCTTGACGCCGCAGCCGAGCGGGCCGGGGTACGGGTCGAGGCCGGGGATGTGGTGGTGATTCGCAGCGGCCGCGAGGCGTACGAGGCGGCCGAGCCGGACGCGGTGCCAACAATCTCGCCGCAGGGATTTGCCAGCGTGACCACGCGACCCGGACTGCATATTGCCTGTCTGGAGTGGCTGCGCCAGCACGATGCCTCGGCCCTGGTCTGGGACCTGATGGACGAACGTCCGATTGGCTATGACGGCTTTGTGTTTGGCGTCCATCTGGGGATTCCGCTGCTCGGCCTGTGTCTGATCGATAACGCGGCGCTCGACGCCCTGGCCACCGCCTGTGGGGAGGAGGGACGCTATGAGTTCCTCTTTTCCGCCATGCCGCTGCGCATTGTCGGCAGCACCGGCTCACCGTGTCAGCCGGTGGCGATTTTTTGAGTCTGAACGCCGCACTATGGCACATCTGCCACGCATCGAGATTGTGTATTGCAGCCAGTGTCGCTGGCTGCTGCGCGCCGGCTGGACGGCCCAGGAGCTGCTGACGACGTTTGCCGCCGAGCTGGGAGAGGTGGCGCTGGTGCCGGGCGGGAGCGGCATTTTTGAGGTGTGGCTCAACGACGAGTTGATCTGGTCACGCCAGGAGCAGGGACGTTTTCCTGAACTCAAAGAGCTGAAACAGCGGGTCCGGGATCGCATCGCGCCGGAAAAGGATCTGGGGCACTCGGACCGCCTGTCAGGCTCATAAACACGGGAGGAGACAGCGTATGGCAGACACGTTTACCAAGGAGAGTATCACGTCCAGCATGGCCCAAAAGATGGTGGCTGCGGCCGTTGCCAAGGCCGAGGAGTTGGGCGTCGGTCAGGTGGTGGCCATTCTCGACGAAAGTGGCTTGCTGAAGGCGTTTTGTCGCATGGAGGGCACCCCCCTGGTCAGCATCGAGGTGTCCCAGAACAAGGCGTATACCGCGCTGTTCGGCATGCCGTCGCACGAGTTTTTCGATTTCATCAAGGACGATCCCGCCCTCGTGGCCGGGGTGCCCCATATTCCGCGTATCGCGACCTTTGGCGGCGGGCTGCCGATTCGGAGCGGCGATGCCGTGGTCGGGGCAATCGGAGTCAGCGGTGGAACCGTAGAGCAGGATATCGCCTGCGCCCAAGCCGGCTTGGACGCTCTCGGCTAAATTGGTGTCGCTCGGGGACTGGTCTACTCGGCCAGCCCCAGCGTTTCCAGTCGGGTCGGTGTGAAGACGACCAGCACCCGCGGCTGTTTTTTCAGCCGTTCGAGGTAGGCTGCCCCGCCTTCTTCGCCGCGATACTTGACCAGAATCTTGCGCGTATCGTCCCAGATATCGCTGTCACGGATCTCGGCTTTTCCCTCTGCGGTGACATACGCGGTGCCGGTCACGTCGTCGATGCACAGACTGATGCGCGGGTCGCGGGCCAGGTTCTGGTATTTGACGCGCTCGGTGGTCATGGAAATCGCAAACTGCTCCCCGTCCCAGTGGAACCACACCGGGGTCAGCTGCGAGCTGCCGTCGGCCCGAAGGGTCGCCAGGATGGCGTTGCGCTTTTCTGCCAGAAACGCGGCCAGGGTTTTGTCCTGACTGTATGCGGTGCTGCTGCAAACAAGCATCAGGCCGCAGACGATCCACAGTATGCATTTCGCCATTCCGCATCTCCTCTTGCTTGAGGTCTTCAGCCCAGTCTGGACACGAAGCTGTTGATGAAGGCGTTGACCTGATCGGGCACCTCAAGCTGCACGAAGTGGCCGCTGCCGATAGCCCGGGCCAGTTCGACCTGCTTGAAACACGCTTTCAGCTGCTCGTAATCGACGGCTTGGGGAAAGCTGTCGGCCATCCACGGACCGGCGATGACCAGGGTCGGCTGGGTCATGGCCGAGGCCGGGGTGAGGCTGTCGGAGGCCATCAGTTTGATCTCTTTGACCCGGACCTCGACCGGTGTGCGGCAGGCCTCTCCGACTGCGGTCTCGACCAGCTGAGGGGCGGCCTGCGGACCAAAAAAGCTGGCATACAGCTCCCGAAAGTAGCTCTCGCCGTCCGGCGCCGTCAGCCGGTCTACCATCTCGGCGTAGAACCGGGCCGCCGGTTTGGTCGGCTGCTCCAGATCGGCGCCGGGCATCACGGCCGAATCGACCATGATGTAAGCCCTGACCAGATCGGGGTAGTCGTGGCTGAAGGAAACCCCGGCCGGACCGCCGCCGGCATGGGCGATCGCTATCGCGTCGGTAAAGCCCTCCTTGCGGGCCAGGGCGGCGATATCCGCAGCGTGCTGTTGGGGCGTGTGCCCGGAGCCGGGCGTGCTCGATCTGCCCATGCCCCGCCGGTCCATGCGCAGAATACGGTGCGAGTCCTGGAAGTAGGCCACCTGCTCTCGCCAGTGATTCAGGTTGGAGCACCAGCCGTGAATAAAAATCAGGGGCGGCTTGCCCTGTTCCTGGCCCTCTACCTGGTAGTACAGCTCGGCTCCATCGTCGGTCACAAATGTCGGCATCGTTTTCTCCTTATCGGCACTGGAGCGTATCATAGTGTGGAGTATATGATGTGAAGTCAAGTTTGGCCTGGGGGACTGCCCATGTACGACATCCTGTTGCCGATTCATATTGTGGCCGGCTTTTGCAGCCTGCTGGCCGCTTTTGGCGCTATCCTCACCAAAAAAGGCCAGACCTGGCATGTGCGCAGCGGGCGGGTGTTCTTCTGGGGGATGGTGGTTGTTTTCGTGACTGCGCTGCCGATGACGCTCCTGCGACCCAACCTGTTTCTCTTTCTGGTTGCGATATTCAGCTTTCATCAAGCCTTGACGGGCTGGCGAACCGCCCGCAACCGGGCCGGCCAGCCGGCGTGGATCGACTGGACGGCCGCCGGGGTGATGACTGCGGCCGGAGCGGGCATGCTCGTTTTTGGTGCCGTCCTGCTGGCGTCGGGAGAGATGCTGGGGCTTGTTCTGCTGGCCTTCGGCGGACTCGGGGCAGGTTTTGGGCTGTCCGATTGGCGACAGCTCCGTCGCACACCCCTGACCGGCAAGCGGCGCATTGCGGTCCATTTAACCCGCATGCTGGGCGGGACGATTGCCACGGTCACGGCCTTTGTGGTGACCAATTTTCAGTTCTCTCCGCCTGTCGTGCTGTGGTTGGCGCCGACGGTGGTGCTCGTTCCGCTGATTGTGTACTGGAACCGGGCAGTCTTGAAATCTGCCAAGGCCGCCACAGCATCGTAAGTTGCCGTTGAGAATTGCGCTGCCAAGAGTCGCTTCGTTGACATCAGCCGGCTTTGCAGGTTATAGGGCGCAGTCAGGATATTGGTGTTAAGGAGGAAAGAGATGGCGTGTTTCCGTATTGGAGGAAGCCTACTGCTTCTTGTCTTTTTTGTGCTTGGCTGTCAGACGGATCCACACGAGCCGAGTTCATCACAGGAACAGGCAGCGAGTCCGCAGGAGGCGGCGCCAAGTGGGGAGGAACAGGCTCCAGACGAGACACAGGCCGGCGGACCGCAAATTGATCCGGCCGTCCAGCAAGAGGCGCGTCAACAGCTCGAAGCGGCCGGTATCGCTATTGCTGCTGCCTCCTTACGCTCGGCCGCCCAACAGGGCAATCTGGACAACTCCCGGCTGTTGATCAACGCCGGCGTCGACCTCGATGAACAGGACGTGGATGAGTGGAGCGCCCTGTTTTTTGCCGCCGAAGGCGGTCACACCGAAGTCGTCAAAGCCTTGATGGAGGCCGGGGCGAACACTGCGGTCAAAGACCGACGGGGCAACACTGCCCTGCATTGGGCTGCCGGGGAGGGCCACCTGGAGACTGTCACGGCCATGGTCGAGGGTGGGGCGGAGGTTGATCCCGAGAATACCAGCGGCTATACGCCCATGCTGTCGGCCTGGCAGTACCAGCGCCAGGATGTCGTTGACTACCTGATTGCCAACGGCGCAGAAGACCGCCGTCGCCAAGACTAGAGCACTTTCAGTGATTTCCGATGCGTCTGAAGAGGCGGGCGGGACGCCCACGCTCCCAGCTTCCCAGCCCGAAGAAGACCCTTACGCCTTCGCCCCTCCGACCATGACTCAACATAGCGTGAAACTGCTCTAGCCGCTCATACTCGCCCGGTATGTCTAAAAGATATACCGGCCTTATCAGCATGATACCGTCCAGC
>WTHE01000763.1 GCA_011523315.1 Candidatus Binatota bacterium | reverse complement strand
CAGGCGGAGCTGCACCCGCGCCTGTCCGCGGGCGTCCCGTACCTGCCGGGCTAGCTGCGCAGGTTCGATTCCGGTCCCCAGGGCCAGCAGCGGCGTGAGCCCGTCTGCGAGGTCAATCTCGGCGTCCAGCCGCAGGTCGGCCCGAGGCTGAACAGACAGGACCTGAGCAATCCGGCCGCGCAAACCGATGGATGAGCTGCCGGCGCCGACGCGCACATCGCTGAGCGCCAGCTGGTCCTGATCCAAAGCCAGCGAGCCGGAGTGAATGACGACCGGCAGCGGCAAGGGGCCGCCTTCGGCCCGTCCGTCCAGCAGTTCGGCCTGCGCGCTGATACGGTCCGGCGCCTGCCACACCAAGCTGGTCAGCGTCGCTTTCCCGGAGCCCAGCCACCCCGCCCCGAGCGGCATGGCGTTGACCTCGGCTTCCCCGGCCAGCTCGAACCGGCGGGTACCTCGGCCCGTCCAGCGACCGGTAAAATCGAGCCTGGCCTGAGGCCACTGCCGGCCCAGCCAGCGACCAGTCTGATTGAGGCCGAGATTGCGCAGCTGGGCTGTCCCATTCCACTCCAGTTGCTCCAGACTGGCGTCCGACCGCCAGCCCGCCAGCCGAGCCTGGAGGCTGACCTGGCCCAGCTCCTCGTCAGCTCCAAGGCCGAACTGAAGGCGCGCCTCGAGGTCCCCGGCGTCGCCATAGCTGAGATCCAGGTCGGCCCCCATCACCACCAGGTCGGCGTCTTGAGCCGGATCGTCATAGCGGAGCTGGCTGTCGTGTAACACCAGGCGGCGTACGGCGAGCTGTGGCGACAGCCGACCGGGCTCGGCCTGGATGTTGGGCGGGTGTCCCAGCAAGGCTCCCACCAGGGGCGGAACAGCCGCCGCCCCGTCCCCGGCGGCCACACGGATACGGGGGCGCAGGCAGTCGATATAGTGAAACAAGAGTTGGCCGCGCAGCAGAGCCCTCAGGTCAAGGAGGACGTCAACGCGCTCGGCGCTGAAGAACGGCGCGGCCTCCGAGCGGTGCTGGACGACCAGCCGCTCGAGTCCAACACCCAGGCCGCGACGAAACGATAGCGCGCTCCCGGCCACCCGCACCTCAGCCCCGAGCAGGCTGCTCAGACGCTGGGTCAGCAACGGCTGGTAATGGGAGGACAGCCACCAGGCAAGCGCCAGCACGACGAGCAGGCAGCCTGCCACACCCCCAACAGCCGCAATGCCCAAGCCGCGCCACAGGCGACGGGAGCGCAAGCTACTGGTCAAGAGGGGCTCCGCAGGGACACGTGGCCGAGGGCTGAGGGGTCGCTTCAGTCCGCCTGCGGCTTCACGAACTTGAGCGTCATGCGATCACTCTCACCGATGGCGAGGTATGTGTCGCGGTCCACGTCCTTCAGCCGCAAGACGGGCGGCAGCGTCCACACCCCGCCCTCGTAGTCTTTGGTATCGTTCGGGTTGGCGTTCACGTCCGAGCGCTCAAGCAGCTCAAAGCCCGCAGCCTGGGCCAGCTCAACCGTATAGTCTTCGTTCACATAGCCCGAAGCGGCTTTGGGGTCCTGGGCGACCTCGGGATTGCCACGGTGCTCAACCAGCCCAAGAATCCCACCCGGCTTGAGCGCCGCATACATGGCGGCAAACACGTCTGCGGCATAGTCGCCGCTCATCCAGTTATGCACGTTGCGGAAGGTCAGCACCATATCGGCCGAGCCCTCGGGAGCGATCATCGTCTTGCCGGCCGGCGGGGCGAGTTCGGTCGTCGTCACCCCGCCGTACAGCTCGGCGTTGGCCGCCAGCTTGTCGCCGAGCGCCTTGACCGAGCGCTGGACATACTCCACCGACGACTCCGTATCGAGTCCGGCCGCATAGTAGCTGCCCTGGTCTTTGAGAAACGGGGCCAGGATTTCGAGATACCAGCCGGCCGAGCCGGGCCAAATCTCCACCACCGTCATATCCGGCCGCAGGCCGAACCAGGTCAGCGTCTCGACCGGATGCCGGTACTGATTACGGGCTTTATGCTCGGCCGAGCGATGCTCGCCCTCGGCCAGCGCCTGTAGCGCCGCCTGGGTCGGGTCGGCCTGTTCGTGCTGGTCGGCCGACACCGGCAGGCTGAGCAGCAGACTGATGACCACACTTCTCCATACCACGCTCTTCATACGAATCTCCTTATTTCCGTCATGATAGACTGTGCGCCAGCCCGTGCGAAACGACCGGGCCAGGGACCCGGTCGTGTTGTGTTCGACTGACCGCCTGAGAGCCGCCCGGCCCCCCTTAGGCGAGGAGTTTACGGCTCCCCTGCAAGGCCGGCAGGCTGGGGTCCAGCGCAAACCGCAACCGGGGCAGATCCGTGTCACACCGCGTGAACGTGGCGGTCATCGGATTGGTACACCGCAGACGGTCGCCCGCACCCCAGGCCGCCGCATCCAGCGTTTTGAGGTGCGGAATCCCGCGCTGGGCGGCGTGAAAGATATACTCCGGATCGACCTGAACGATCAGCGGTTTTTCCTCGCCACCCTCGTTCACCCGCACCAGGTGGAGGCTGTCGATATAGGTGACGTCCGACCCGGAGATATGCTCCGGATTCTCGGCCTCCATGTCCAGGATCGTCCGGCCGTCCCGCTCCACCCGGCCAATCACCCGGTCGTGACGCGCCTGGAGGCTGACCGTAGCCAGCTCCAGCGGGAAGCCCCAGCGCATCCGGAGCGCGGCCACAGCCTGCTCGGAATCGGTGTAGGCGCCGATCATATAGGCCCGGGGTCGAATCCCGGCGCGGACGACCAGCCGGACCTGGGCCAGCGCATACGGTCCGACCGGACTGTCGGGAAAGCGGGCCACCGACAGCGTGGCGTAGGGCGGGATGCTCGGATGCAGGGCCGGCGCGGCCAGCCATTCGGCCGGCTCTTCGACAACCTCAAAGCTCAGCTGCAGAATCTCCGCCCCTTTGAGTTCCCACGGATCGGTATCGAGGCCGCTCATGAGCGGCGCGCGGGCCGCTGCGGCCTGCACATCCTGTTTTCCAAACACCGGCATCAGCTCGCTCCTCCACTGGCCGCAGTGGCCTGCGAGTCGGCAAAGGCCGGCATGACCTCTGTGGCAAACAGCCGCAGGCTGTCGAGCACCTGCTGCTGGGGAATGATCTCGGCCGCGTTGAGCATGAAGCCGACCCGGTCCACCCCGCAGGCTTCCCACTTCTTCAGCTCTTGAATCAGGTGGGCCGGGTTGCCGACCGCAATCCCCTCGGGCGCGGCGTTCTGTTCGCCCGGACTCGAAGCCTGGCGGCGCAGCGAGGGCAGCAGGCCCGCCGACGGATAGGACTTGGCCGGATAGGCTTCCTTGGCCATATCGAGCTGGGCGGCCAGATAGTTGAAATGCTGAATCATCCGCATCCCGGTCTTGGCCCCGGTCGCGTTGTCCTCATGGCAGTACAGGAAGTTGACCGTATTGACCTGGTTGTTCACAAAGCCGCCGACCGGATTACAGTTCTGGATCCGCCGCCGGTACTCTTTGACCTTGGCCTCCTGCTCGGCAAAAGAAGTGAACGTCACACCCAGGCTGCCGATGCCGCGGTCGGCGGCGTCCAGCTCGGTGCCGGGGCTGGTGACCGCCACCCACATCGGCGGATGGGGCTTCTGGTAGGGTTTGGGCAGTACGGCTCGGGACGGCATGGAAAAGTATTTGCCCTCATAGCTGAAGCGCTCCTGCATCCACATTTTGGGAATACAGTGCACAAACTCGTCCCAGCTCTTCTTGGTCTCGTCCGGGTTGGCCCCGAACCCGCCCAACTCCGTCCAGGTTGCCGAGCGGCCGGTGCCAAACTGCAAGCGCCCGCCGGACAGAATGTCCAGGGCGGCCGCGCGCTCGGCGATCCGAATCGGATGATTGAACTCCGGCACGCAGATGACAATGCCGTGACCGACATTGATCTGCTTGGTCTGCATCGCACACGCGGTCAGAAACAGCTCAGGCGCTGGGCAGTGCGAGTACTCTTCCAGAAAATGATGCTCGACCGCCCAGACCTGGTCAAAGCCGAGTTCGTCGGCCAGCCGGACCTGTTCCAGGGCGTTCATATACACGGCCCGCTCGGATTCCCCATCCCAGGGACGCGGCACGGACAGTTCGTAGAAAATACCAAACTTCATGACGACCTCCTCCAAAAAATGCGGTGCTGATCTGCTCTCCGGTTCATCCGTCTGTCTTAGCGCATCCGGGGGCGTACGGTAAAGAGCCGGGCGTGGCGGCCTCAGCTTTTCCGAAACGGGGCCAGGGCTTCGGCGGCCTGGAGCGTTGCCTGTCTGAGCAGGACCAGATCGGTGCCGTACAGCAGATACTGCGCCCCGCTGTTCACCACGGCCTGGACGCTGTCCGGTCTGGTCAGCGCCCCGGCCGTGGCGATCCCGCGCTCCTTGCACAGCGCCCGCACACGGCCGAGGATGTCGCGCAACTCCGGCCGATCAAACTCACCCGGAAACCCCAGGCTGTGGGCCAGATCCTGGGTGCCGACCAGCGCCAGATCAATGCCCGGCTGCAAGATGTCGTCCAGGTTTTCGGCCGCCTGCGCGGTCTCGATAATGACGCCCAGCAGGGTATTGGCGTTGGCGTGGGCCATGGCCTGGACCGCATCAACATCCTCGTAATCCGTATTAGCGCCCAGATAAATCGCCACCCCACGCTTTCCCTGGGGGTGGTACTTGGCCAGTTCGATGAAACGGCGGACCTCATCTCCAGTCTTGACGTGGGGCACAATCAGGCTCTGGCAGCCCGAGTCCAGCAGTCGGGTGACGTGCTCATATTCCAGATCCGGAATACGCACGACCGGGCTGAGCCCGGCGGCGTGGGCCTGGTGGACCAGCTCGACCACCGTCTCCAGATTATAGGCCGAGTGTTCGCTACAGATCATGACGAAATCCATACCCGCACGGGCCAGGGTATACAGCACCCCCCGGCCGCGGACTTCCCACAGCAAGGTCCCCAAGGCCACGTCGCCGGCCTTGAGGGTTTTCTTGAGCGTATTCTCCCGCATAGGCTTATCCTCCTGGTGAGCGATTATCCCGCCCGGAGCCGAACCCAGTCAAGCAGAGAAAAATGTTTCTTTGTGCTATGACAGCGGTACGCCCAGCAGGAAAGGCGGTAGACACGGATCATGATTACAGTCAGCAGCCTGCTTCTCCCGGTGCTGTTTCTGGCCCTGACGGGCCTCTCGCCCGAGGGCGGCCCCGAACACACCCGCGCGCGGGCCAACCTGTACGACGCGGTCCACAGCGTCAGCAGCGAAACCGCCCAGTACGTCCGCCAGGCTGAAGAGTGGGTCGAGGGTGTGCGGGGCCAGAGGCAAATCGACACCTATGACCGGAGCGGGCGCCTGGTCGAGCAGGTCTTGTACAACCCCGACGGCAGCCACTTTCAGCGCAAGGTGCGCAGCTACAGTCAGAGCGGCCGGCCCAGCCAGGAAATCGTCTACGCCCCGGACGGTTCTCTGTGGCACCGCATGGTCTGGACCTATGACGAGCACGGCGCCATGACCACAGCCGCCCGCTACGAGGCCGACGGAACGATCCTGTCCAAGGAACTCTTCAGCTATAACGGGACGCTGTCCAAACCCGTCGAATCGATCAGCCAGGACAAGGACGAGACCTTTTTCGGCCATGTCGTGTATCGCTACGATACAGCCGGCCGGATGGTCGAGCGCAGCTGGGTCGACGACGAACGCAAGCCCGTGTCGCGCAATGTGTACGCCTATGACACCCGTGGGAATCTGATCACCATCGAGGTGTATGACCGTCAGGACGCGCTCATGTCTCGGTGGGTGTACCGCTATGATGACAAGCGGAACCGGACCGAGTGGCTGGATTATCATCCCGACGGCAGCCTGGCCGGCCGGCAGGTCTATCGCTACGAATTCGACGAGCGGGGCAACTGGACCAAGAAAGTGATTGCGGACTGGGTCGGCGACGCGCAGACCGGTGCCCTGGAACCCTCAGAGGTCGTCCATCGGACGCTGCGCTATTATCCGGTCGCGGCACCGGAACACCCACCGGCCGATCACGCTTCGCAATCACACCAGAAAGCGTCCCCTGGAGATGGTGGGGGCGGCAGCGTTTCCGAGGCCATCTCAGAATAAGTTCCAACGTCGGGCGCCCCGCTCCTCATCGCTTTCATCCTCGTCCGCACTGAAAATACCGAAAATTCCTCACAGGATTGCGTCAGTCATATTTCTTCTATACTAGTTGGTTAAACTAGTTGAATAAGGAAAGAGACATGACCGAAGTTGGCGCGTTCGACGCAAAAACACATTTGTCCTCGCTCCTTGACAAGGTGGCACAGGGGGAAGAAGTGCTCATCACCCGGCGCGGCCTCCCCGTCGCCCGGCTCGTTCCCGCCGGGCGAGTGGAGCGGGCGAGGACCGCAGGCGCGATTGAGGAACTGCGCGCCCTTCGCTCAGGTCTGAAACTCCGCGGCCTGGACTGGCAGGCACTGCGGGATGAAGGACGACGATGAGCGCGTTTGTTCTCGACTGCTCGGTTGCCGTCGCCTGGCTGTTCGATGACGAGGCGACGCCCGCAACCGATTCCTTGCTGGACCGGCTGAAGGACAGCCGTGCGTTTGTTCCCAGTCTGTGGCGTCTGGAACTCGGCAACGTCCTGTCACGGGCGGAACGTCACCGACGCATCTCCGCCGCGCAGATTGCCGCCTGCCTCAATCTCCTGGACCGTCTGCCGATTACGGCCGACACCGAAACGGACAATCGCGCATTCCGAGAGATACTCACGCTTGCCCGGACGAAGAATCTGACGACCTACGACGCCACGTATCTGGAACTCGCCATGCGGCGGGGACTGGAGCTGGCAACGCGGGACAAGGCGCTCATCAGGGCGGCTCGTCACGTTCAGGTCCAGACCTTGCCTGTGTAGCCCAGGCTGACAGTGCCGTTCAGCACTGTTGCTTCACGGCGGCTGCGGCGGATGTTTGGCCTGCATTGCTGACGTGCTGACGGTGGCTCCACGGAGCGACCGTTCTCAGCCTCAGTCCAGGTCTACGGTCAGACGGTGGCCGGTGAAGGTATTGTCAAAACCGCTGATGGGAACCGCCTCGGGATCGAACGGGTCCTGGTCCAGGGCAAAGGCTTCTCCGGCATATTCGCCGCTGACCTCTCGCAGATCTCGACTGAAGGTCATGACATAGCGAGCGCGCACCACCTCGGTGGCCCTGCCGGTGGCGGGATCGACGCCGAAATCGAGGACGCTGGCCGTGATCTCCCGGCGCCCGGACCGCTTCCACACGCCGTGTTGATCGCTGAAGCTCAGGTCTGGAGCCTGTTGGTGGGAATGGGTGCCGGACCAGTTCCCGTCCGCGCTCAGCGAAATCATGCGCAGGGAGACGGTCTCGGCGTCGCCGTCACGAATCAGGTAGGTGCCGGCAATGCGCTGGGCAAAGTTGCCGAACCGTGGCCCCCTATGGCGTGGCCCATAGGCGTCGGGCCAACCCGGGCCGGACCACCGCCGGGCCGGGTCGGCATACGTATCAACCGCACCCAGCCCGAACACAGAAGTCAGGACAACGGCGAGAACGACAGCGTGTCGCTTCATGACCGACCGCCTGTGAAAAACTCAGGCTCCCCGCATTCGGCCTTTGGCCTTTTCATGCAGGCTGGCGTCCGCGCTCGGCCGGGCACTGACCCGGTCAAACCAGGCCGTCATGTTTTTGAGCTGGGGATTGATCGTCTGGCCGACCCCGGCGCCGAAATCGAGCGCGCTGTACAAGACAACATCGGCCACAGTAAAACGCTCGCCGACGATGAACGACTTGCCTTCTATCAAGCCGTCGAGCCAGGCCAGTCGTTCCTGGACGATCTCCTTGAGACCGGCCGCCGCCTCGGGCAGACAGTGCAGGCGAGTCTTGAACATCTCCAGGCCCTCGGCATAGCGAAAGCCGTTATACAGATGTTCGGTGATGTTCATCTCGACGCGGCGTTGCCACATCCGGGTCTGGGCCTTCTCTTCGGGCGTGCTGCCGATCAGGGCCGGGCTCGGATGCAGGTCTTCCAGATATTCACAGATGGCGACCGTCTCGGCCAGGTAACTGCCATCGTCCAGCTCCAGAGACGGCATCTGACCACCGGGATTTTTGTCGGTATAGGGCGACTTGCGGTTATCGCCACTCACGACATCAAGTTCGATGGTCTCCAGGCTGAGACCTTTTTCGGCCATGAACATACGAACACAGCGGGGGTTGGGACCGAGCGAATTGACGAGTTTCATGCTGACCTCCTGTCTGAGCCTGAGTGCTGCACGCGGTGTATCCTATTTGGTCGGGCCGACGCAAGCCGTATTGGTCATCC
>WTHE01000404.1 GCA_011523315.1 Candidatus Binatota bacterium | reverse complement strand
GAGTGGGGAGGTGGGGTCATGAGGATCAAACAGATTGAACTCCTTGGATTCAAATCCTTCAAAGACAAGACGGCGCTGACGTTTCCGGCCGGAGTGACGGCCATTGTCGGTCCCAACGGGTGCGGCAAATCGAATGTGGTTGACGCCTTGCGCTGGGTCCTGGGCGAGCAGAGTTCGCGTCAGCTGCGGGGCACCGAAATGAGTGACGTTGTCTTTGCCGGCACCCAGGGGAATCCTCCGCTGGGCATGGCCGAGGTCAAGCTGCTGCTCGAAAATGCCGACACCCCGGTCGCCCCGCAGCCCGAAGTGCTTGGAAATGGCAGCCCCGTCACGGCTCGGGCCGGCAACGGCTGGGCCGAGATGATGATCTCGCGCCGTTACTTCCGGTCGGGTGATTCTGAGTATTTCTTGAACAACATCCCGTGCCGGCTGCGGGATATTGTCGAGTTCTTCCTCGGCACCGGGGCTGGCAGCAAAGCCTATGCGATCATCGAACAGGGCCGGGTTGAACATCTCATCAACGCCAAAGCGGACGATATCCGGGTGCTGATCGAAGAAGCCGCAGGCGTCAGCTTATACCGCAGCCGGCGGCTGGCCGCTGAGCGCAAGCTCGAGCGCACTCAGGATAATCTGGCCCGGGTGGCCGATCTGCTGTCCGAAATGGAGCGGCAGCTGAGCACGCTGCGGCGCCAGGCCAAAAAGGCTGCCCAGTACCAGGCGTTGCGAGAGGAACTGCAAACCGTAGACCTGACCCTGCTGTGCCACGCCTACCAGACCCTGTTGGATGAACTGGTCGATCTTGACCGGCGCCGGACCGCAGTCTTGGCCGAGGAAACCGCTCTCGAAGACCGGACGCGGCAGCTCCAGGCCGAGCGTGTCCAGGCGCAGACGGCCCTGGAAGACCGGGAGACTGCGCTGCGCGCCAGTGAGGAGCGGGTTCACGCCATACAGAGCGCCCTGCAACAGGGCGAACAGCGCAAGGAGTTTCTCCTCCACCAGAAACAGCGGGCCGCCGACCGCGCCGGCGCGGCTCAAACCGAGCTGGCGGCGGTGGAGGAGCGTCGCAGTGCGGTGCACAACGAGGTCGAGAGTCTGGCCGAACAAACCCGCCAGAGTCAGACCCGGCTGGCCGAGGAAGAAGCGGTGCTCAGCCGCCACGAACAGGACAGCGCCCGCCTGCAAGACACCCTTGTGAGCCATGAGGCGGCGGCCGAAGAGTTGAAAACCGAGATCGTCGATGTGCTGACCCGGCACGCCCAGGTCCAGAACGGGCTGGCCTATGCCCGGCGCCGGGGGGAGGAGGTGGCAGATCGCCTCCAGGTCTTGGCGACCGAGGCCGAACAGGCGTCGGCCAGTCTGGCTGACACCGAGCAGAGTCTGGCTACGACCCACACGCGGGCGGCCGAACTGGACGAATGCCTGCGGCGCGGCCAGCGTGAGCGGGGCGAGAAGACGGACGGCTTACAGGCGCTGGTGCGCGTCGGGGAACGGCTGGAACACGAGCTGGCCGGGGCCTGGGCCAAGCAGGCCGAGTTGCGAACCCGGCTGTCTACCCTCAAAGAGATGGAGCAGGGCTATGAGCGCTATGCGCCCGGGGTGCAGTCCATCATGGCTGAGGCTGAATCGCTGACCCGGGTGGTCGGTGTGGTTGCCCAGATGCTTGAGGTGCCGCATAGCTATGAACGGGCGGTTGCTGCGGTCCTGCGCGAGAAACTCGAGTATGTCGTAGTTGCCGAGGTTGGCGACGGGCTGACCGCAGTCGAGTACTTGCATCAGGCCGAGGCCGGCCACGGCAGCTTCATCCCGCTCCAACCCCGTGGCGGTCCCCAGCCCGTGTCCCAACACAACGGCCATGCGCTGACCGTTGGCCAGGGGCTTGCCGTGGTCATGCCCGCGCCCAGCGAGCCGGACGGCTTGACTCCCCTGCTCAGCCTGCTGTCGGTTACGCCCCAGGGTCGTGAAGTGGTCGAGGCACTGCTGGCCGATACTTTTCTGGTCCCCGATCTACAGACCGGTCTGGAGTGCTGGCAGCGTGACCGTCAGCCGCGGACTTTTGTGACGCCGAGCGGCGAGGTGCTGACCGCCCAGGGGGTGGTCAGCGGTGGCAGTCAGGGCATCGTCCAAGAGGGCTTGCTGGAGCGCCGTCGGGAAATCCGCGATCTGCACCGCCAGGTCGAGCGGCACGACGGCGTGGTGGCCGACCTGGTACGCCGTCGCCAGGAAGCCAAACGCAGCCGTCAGGAGCTGGAGGGTGAATTGGCCCGCTTAGAGGCCCAGGCCCACGCCTGGGGCGAAGAAAAACAAGCCCTGCACGCTCAGGCCGCCCAACTGGAGGGCGAACAGCGCCGTCTGCTGGATAAGAAAGAGAGTATCGGCTACGAACGCCAGACCCTGGAGGAGGAGCAGAGCGGACTCGGGAGCGAAATTGCCGGCTTGGCCGCCCGGGAGTCTGAGCTGGACGACCAGCGTCAAGAACGAGAAGCCCGGCTGGCCGAACGGCAGGAGCAGGTCGCTCAGGCCAAACGTGCCCTCGAATACCAGCGAGAGGTGTGTGACGAGCTGCGGGTGCGGGTAGCCGAGCGTCGTGAGCGTCAGGAGGGGCTGCGCGCCCAGCGCTCGCGGCTGCAAGAGCAGCAGACCGAGCTGGCCGAGCGCGCGACAGCCTGCCAGGCCGAACACCGCGCCGCCCAGGCCGAGGCAGACCAGATTCAGACCGAGCTGACAGGGCAGGCCACCCGTACCGCCCAGCAGCAGACCGAACTGGCCAGCGTGGGCCAGGAACACGAGCGCCAGCAAGAGGCCTGCACCCGGCTGCGCGCCAGCTGTTGTGCGTATGAAGAGGAACTTGAGCAGTGCCGGGCCAGCCTGCTCGAATTCCAGGAAGAGAAGACTCGGCTTGAGGTCAAGAGCGCTGAAAAACGGGTCAGCTGCGATCACATCAATACGGCCGGCTACGAACGCTATGAGATTGCCGTTCCCGGCGTGCTGGCCCGGTATGTGAGCGCCCCGCTTGAGACCGAGACGGCCGAAGCGCGCCGCCAAGAGCTGCGTGACAAGATCGGCCGGCTCGGCGAGGTCAACCCCGGCGCGGCGGCTGAACTGCTCGCGGTCGAACAGCGTCACACGTCGCTGAAGGAACAGGAGGCCGACTTGCAGGCCTCGATTGCCGATTTGCAGAGAACGATTGCCAAGCTCAACCGCGAGTCACGCGACCGCTTCAGGGAGACGTTTGGATTGGTTGACGCGAAATTTCGCCATGTCTATGAACGTCTGGTCGAGGGCGGCAGCGCCCAGATCCGCCTGACGGATGAAAACGACCCCACCCACAGCGGGGTAGAAATCTCGGTCCAGCCGCCCGGCAAACGCTTGCGTTCCCTGCAGCTGCTGTCCGGCGGCGAGCGGGCGCTGGCTGCGCTGAGTTTTACCTTCGCCCTGTTTCTGATTCGCCCCAGTCCGTTTTGTGTGCTGGACGAGGTCGATGCCCCGCTTGACGATGCCAATGTGGGACGCTTCAACCAGTTGGTCAGAGAAATCAGCCAAACAACCCAGGTGATCTTAATCACCCATAATAAACGGACCATGGAAGCTGCTTCGACCCTGTACGGTGTGACCATGCAGGAGCCGGGCATCTCAAGCCTGGTCTCGGTGAGTCTGTCCTGATGGCTCTGTCGTGGCGAAAAAAAACTCCTCCAGAGCAGAAACAGTCGGTGTGGCGACGCGGTTTGTCCCGTCTGCGCCAGGCTCTGCGTGCGCCCCTGGATCGAATCCTGCGCGGTCGGCCGATTGATGACGCGCTTTTTGACGACTTGGAAGAGGTCTTGCTTGGCGCGGATGTTGGGGTGCAGGAGACCCTGCTCCTGATTGAGCGGCTGCGAGAACGCTGCCGGCGCGAGCGCCCGGCCGATGGCGAAGAGTTGAAGGGCTACCTGAAAGACGAGATGCTCCGGCTTCTGCCGCCCGCCACCCCCCCGCTGCTCGGCCAAGCCCGGCCCTGGGTGATCCTGATGGTCGGTGTCAATGGAGTGGGCAAGACGACCACCCTGGCCAAGCTGGCGGCTCGCTTTGGGCAGGAAGGCCAGACGGTTTTACTGGTGGCCGGGGATACTTTCCGGGCCGCAGCCATTGAGCAGCTCGAAGTCTGGGCCGACCGGCTGGGCGTGGAGGTGATTAAGCATCAGACCGGAGCCTCCCCCGCAGCGGTGGCCTTTGACGGGATTCGAGCCGGTATCGCCCGTAAGGTTGATGTGGTGCTGATTGACACCGCCGGACGGCTGCATACCCGAACGCCGCTCATGGAAGAACTCAGAAAGGTCCACCGGGTGATTGCCAAGGAACTCCAGGGGGCGCCTCACGAGGTGCTGTTGGTCCTTGACGCGGCCACCGGCCAGAACGCGCTGAGCCAGGCGCGGACCTTTCAGGCCGCATTTCCGCTCAGCGGTGTCATTCTGACCAAGATGGACGGCTCGGGAAAGGGCGGGGTGGTGCTGTCCGTTACCGAGCAACTCGGCGTCCCGATTCGGGGCATTGGCCTGGGCGAGGGCGCCGAAGACCTGTATGACTTTGAGGCGACCGCCTTTGTCGAGGCGCTGTTTTCTGCTGAGGACGCCTGATGTTCCCTTGACTCACAGCGCGAAGAGCCATACACTCAAGTTGAACTTTTCCTTTACTTTTGGGTGATATGGCTATACCAAGCCTCAAACTTCTTGAGGAAAAGCTTGATGGAATGCTGGAGCGCCACGCGCGGATCTGCCGGGAAAAGGCGATGCTGAGCCAACGCCTGAGCGAACAGCAGGAGGCAAACGGTCGCCTGCGCGAACAGCTTCAGCAGTACGAACAGGAGCGAGAGGAAATTCGGACCAAACTGGAACGGATTCTGGGTCAGTTCGACGGGCTCGGAATAGCGCTGAGCGACGAGGGGGGAGGCGATGAAAGCCTTGGTTGAGGTCGAGATTTTTGGCCAGACCTTCACGGTGGCCGGCGAAGAGCACGCCGACTATGTGAGGCAGCTGGCCGATTCTGTTGACCAGCGTATGCACGATATCGTGGCCAACACCAAAACCGCCGTCCCCCTGCGGGTTGCCATTATGGCGGCTCTGAGCATTGCAGATGAGTGGCACAAAGCCAGTCAGCGAGAACAAGAACTCCAAGAAGAAACGGAACGTCTGTCTACGGTTTTGCTTAAACGGATCGAGCAGAGTGAACAGAACGAAGACGTAAGCAATGGCCGTGTTGTCTCGTAATACGTTGTGTCTTCCTCATCGCACGTCTCCACGCTCTCTCAGCGGGATTTGCCAAACGGCTGACCCCGACTGAGCCGCTCCCCCAGTCCTCCAGGCCGATTTCCTCCTCCATGAGGGCCTTGTGGAAGCTTCTTCCGCCAGGCAATTTGAGGGAGGGCGAAAATCCCCCTCATGCAGCTGACAACTCGCTGGGAGGTGGTTTTACACATGTAAAGGCCCTCCGACCCTGGGGATGGAAGGAGGTCAGTGACAGATGAGGTCAGTACTCTATTGGTTCATTGGAGTGGTGTGTGGCGGTGCGGGGGCGTGGGCGCTCGTGCTGCTGCGCCAACGCTGGCAGCACGAGAAGATCGTCAAGGCCGAGGAAACGGCGAAGCTCATTGTGGAGGAGGCCCAAAAAGAATCGTCCGTCATCAAGAAGGAAGCCGAGGTCCAGGCCAAGGACGCGCTCTTGCAGTCAAAAACGGAGTTTGAGAAGGAACAGCGCGAACGGAGAAAGGAAATTCAGCACAGCGAGCGACGTTTACAGAGCCGTGAGGAAACGCTCGAGAAGCGAGCGGTGACCCTGGACAACCGGGAAACCGAGCTGTCGCATCGGGAGCGGGGGTTCAAGACCAAAGAAGAGGCGATTGACAAGAAAGCCCAGGAGTACCAGAGCTTGATCGAGGAGACCCGCCAGCAGCTTGAGCAGATTGCGGGTATGAACCGCGAGGAGGCCAAAAACGTGCTGCTGGAAAAAATGATGAGTGACGCCCGTACTGAGGCGGCGCGCCAGATTATGACGGTCGAAGAAGAGGCCCGTGAGGAGGCCGAACGTCGAGCCAGGAAGATCATCAGCGTTGCGGTCGAGCGGCTGGCCGGCGAGTTTGTGTCGGAACGCACCACTGCAGTGATCCCCCTGCCCAGCGACGACATGAAGGGCCGGATCATTGGCCGCGAGGGGCGCAACATCCGCGCCATTGAAGCGGCCACCGGTGTTGACCTGATCGTTGACGATACGCCGGAAGCGGTGCTGATTTCGAGCCATAGCCCCATCCGTCGAGAAATTGCCCGGGTCGGGCTTGGACGGCTGATCTCAGACGGTCGGATTCACCCCGGCCGAATTGAAGAAGTGGTGAAAAAGGCCGAAGAAGAAGTTGAGGAAGCGGTCCGTGAGGCTGGTCAGCGGGCCGTCCTGGAGCTGGGTATCCACGGTGTGCACCCGGAGATCATCAAGCTCATCGGTATGCTGAAATATCGCTACTCCTACGGCCAGAATGTCCTGATGCACTCGATTGAAACCGCCTATGTGTGCGGGATCATGGCCGCTGAACTGGGCCTGAATGAAAAACAGGCCCGGCGAGCCGCGCTGTTGCACGACATTGGCAAAGCGGTATCGCACGAAATTGAGGGCTCACACGCCATCATTGGCGGTGATGTAGCGCGCAAATACGGGGAGTCGGCAAAGATCGTCAACGCCATTGCCGCCCATCACGAAGAGGTCAAGGCCGAGACCGTGCTGGCTCCGCTGGTCGATGCGGCCGATGCGCTGTCCGGCGCCCGACCCGGAGCGCGACGGGAAGTGCTCGAAAGCTATGTCCGCCGCCTGGAGGATCTGGAGCGGATCGGGCGGTCTTTCAGCGGGGTCGAAAAGTCGTTTGCCGTGCAGGCTGGCCGCGAGGTGCGGGTCATTGTCAGTCCCGGCTCGGTGACAGACGGTGAGGCCGCCGTCTTGGCCCGCGAGGTGGCCCACAGGATCGAAGACGAGATGACCTATCCGGGCCAGATCAAGGTCACCGTGATTCGGGAGATGCGGGCTACCGAGTTTGCCCGCTGAGCGACAAGGCGGACGATGATACTCCTCTGGACAAGCAGAGATCGTCGGCCACAGTGAAAGGAAAGAGTGAAGACGACATGGCGCTGCCGGTTACGGACCAGCTGCGAGAAATTCAGCGCGGCACGGTTGATATCATTCCGCTCGAGGAACTGAAACGGAAGCTGGAGACGGGGCGGCGGCTGCGGATCAAGCTTGGGGTTGATCCGACATCCCCGGATCTGCACCTCGGCCATACCGTGGTGGTCAACAAGCTGCGTCAGTTTCAGGAGCTGGGGCATGTGGTGATTTTTCTGATCGGGGACTTCACCGGCATGATCGGCGATCCGACCGGCCGCTCGGAGACCCGCAAGGCGCTCACCCGCGAGCAGGTCCTGGACAACGCCGAAACCTATACCAGGCAGGTTTTCAAGATCCTGGATCGGGACAAGACCGAGCTGCGTTTCAACTCCGAGTGGATGGACGGCTTCACCCCGCCCGACTTCATCCGTCTGTGCGGCCAGTACACGGTCGCCCGTCTTTTGGAACGGGACGATTTTTCCAAACGCTACAAGGATGGCGTGCCCATCCACGTCCATGAACTCCTGTATCCGCTCGTCCAGGGCTACGACTCGGTTGCGCTTGAGGCCGATGTCGAGGTCGGGGGAACGGACCAGCGCTTCAACCTGCTGGTTGGGCGTGAACTCCAGCGCGGTCACGGCCAGGAGCCGCAGGTGATTCTGACCCTGCCCCTGCTCGAAGGCACCGATGGGGTGCAGAAGATGAGCAAATCGCTCGGCAATGCCATCGGCATCACCGATCCTCCGACCGAGATGTACGGCAAAATCATGTCGATCTCGGACGCCATGATGGGCCGATACTATGAGCTGTTGAGCACGGTCGATAGCGACCGGCTCGAAGCCATTCAGCGCGGCGAGGTCCATCCCATGGAAGCCAAAAAGCAGCTGGCGGCCGAGCTGATCACCCGCTTTCATGACAGCGCCGCCGCTGAACGGGCGGCGGCCGACTTCGCCCAACGCTTCCAGCGCCGCGAGCTGCCCAGCGAGCTGCAAGAGATCGCCTGGGCCGACTCCGCGCCCGAGGTCTGGATCTGTCATCTGCTGCGCGAGACCGGCCTGACAAAATCGACCAGCGAGGCGCGGCGGATGATTCAACAGGGAGCGGTACGCATCGACGGCCAGCGGCTGGACAACCCAAATCTGAAGGTCCCGACCCAGGGCGAAAAGGTGGTCCAGGTCGGGCGCCGGCGGATTGCCAAGGTGGTCTTTGGCGCTTCGGCCTAGTC
>WTHE01000742.1 GCA_011523315.1 Candidatus Binatota bacterium | reverse complement strand
GCTGTCAGACCCGCGCTATGAAAGAGCGCCGTGGGGCATTGCGGCCGAAGATCGTCAGGAACTGGCGGACCGGATTAGCGCCATCATGCGGACCAGACCTCGGACCGAGTGGCTGGACATCCTGCGTACCAACGACGTTCCCTGCGCGCCGGTCACCAGCCGTCAGGAGTTCATGGAGTTCTCGCAGGTGGTGCATAACCGGCTGCGGGTGGAGGTTGACGACCCGCAGCTGGGCCACACCGTCCAGATGGGCGTCCCGGTCCAGCTGTCCCGCACCCCGGGTGCGATCCAGGGTCCGGCTCCGCTGCTGGGCCAGCATACCGAAGCGGTGAAAAACAAGGCAGAAGGCAGAACGATGAATGATGAACGGCGGAGAGAGGCCCCGTTGGCTGGCGGGTCTCCGCTCCAGGGGGTGGTGGTACTCGACTTCGCCAGCTATATCGCGGGCACGCTGGGCCCCATGATGCTGGCCCAACTCGGCGCCACGGTCATCAAGGTCGAGTCGCTGAGCGGGGACGCATTCCGCGCCTTTGGCTTTGGCTTTCTGGGCTGGAACCAGGGCAAGCGCGGCCTGTCGGTCAATCTGAACAGCCCCCAGGGCAAACAGGTGGTGCACGATCTGGTGCGCAAGGCCGATGTGGTGGTGGAAAATCTGCGGCCGGGCGCAACCCGGCGCTACGGTATTGATTACGACACCCTGTCGGCTCTGAACCCGCGGCTGATCTATGCCACGGTCACGGCCTTTGGCTCCAGCGGGCCGGACCACGATTATCCCGGCTTTGACCCGCTGTTGCAGGCCCGTTCGGGCATCATGCGCGCCCAGGGCGGCCACGGCCAGCCGCCGTTTTATCTGACCTGTGGGGTGTGCGACTATGCGGCCGCGCTGCTGACTGCCTACGGGGTGAGCGCGGCCCTGTACGCCCGCCACAAGACCGGGCTGGGGCAGCATATTGAAACCTCGCTGACCAGCGCCGCCATGGCCGTCCAGGCCGGCAATTTCATTTTTTATGACGGACGTCCAGACATGGAAAACGGTGGGCCCGACCTGTGGGGCACGGGCGCGCTGTACCGTATCTATCCGACCGCCGACAGCTCCCTCTTTTTGGCCGTGACGGACGAGGGCCAGTGGCGAGCGCTGGGCGCGGTCGTGGGCCGTCCGCAGCTGAGCCGGCAGCCGTTCAGCCAAGCCAGACAGGCCGGCGTGGACAGCCCGCTGGGCCAGGCGCTGACGGCCTGCTTTGGCCAGCGCACGACCCAGGACTGGCTGGCGGCCCTGGACCGGGCCGGGGTGCCCTGCGCCCCTGTCCTGCCCCTGCCGGAGCTGTTTGACGACGCGCACGTGGCGGCCAACGAACTGATCGCGACCCACACCCATCCCCAGTGGGGAGAGGTGCGGCAGACCGGCATTCTGACCAGGTTCTCGCGCACGCCGGCCGTCCTGCCGTATGTCGCCCCCATGCTGGGGCAGCATACGACCGAGGTGCTGCGGGAGCTGGCCGGCTATAGCCAGGACACCATCGACGGCCTGCTCAAACAGGGCGTGATTCACACGGCCGAAGAGAAACATTGATGTGCAGCAGCTGTTGGGATACAGCACACCCGTGGAAGGAGAATAACGATGACCGATATATCCGCCCTGGCTGGCACGTCACTGGCGGGCGAGGCGCTGTCCCGCGCCGACGCCTTTGGCGTGCTCCAGGCCCCCGACACCGAGCTGCGCGAGCTTCTCGACGCGGCCTTCAGCGTCCGTAGCCGGACGTTTGGTCGGAAGGTCAAAGTGTGTGTCTTGCAGAATGCCCAGAGCGGCCTGTGCCCAGAGGACTGCCACTACTGTTCCCAGTCAAAAATCTCAACCGCCCCGATTCAGAAATACCGCCTGCTGCCCCAGGATCAACTGCTGGCCGGGGCGCGCAAAGCCGTGGCCGCCGGCGCCCGGCGCTACTGTATGGTCGCCAGCGGGCGCGGACCACAGGCGCGCGAGATTGCGCATATGAGCCGGGCGGCGCGGGCGATCAAGGCCGAATTTCCCCAGCTTGAACTGTGTGTCTCGCTGGGCCTGATGGACCACAGCCAGGCTGCCGAACTGAAACAGGCCGGGGTGGGCTGGGTCAACCATAACCTGAATACCAGCCGGCGCTTTTATCCCCAGATCTGCACCACCCACACCTACGACGACCGGGTCGAGACGGTCAAAAACGTGAAGCGGGCCGGCTTGTCGAGCTGTTCCGGGGGTATCATCGGCATGGGCGAGAGCGATGAGGATATTGTGGACCTGGCCTACGCCACCCGCGAGCTGGGCATTGACTCGATTCCGGTCAACTTTCTGTATCCGATTGCCGGCACCCCGTTCGGCAAACGACGCGCCGATCCTGTCAAGGGTCTGAAAACCCTGTGTCTGCTGCGCTTTCTGAATCCCCGGAGCGAGATTCGGATGGCCGCCGGGCGTGAGATCTATCTGGGCGACTGGTCGGGGCTGGCGCTGTATCCGGCCAACTCGCTCTTTGTCGAGGGCTATCTGACGACCCCGGGCCAGCAGGCCGAGGCGGCCCGCAGTCTTATTGAACGAGCCGGTTTTGAGGTCGAAGAGGTGGACGAGACGGGTCAAGCGGCCGCCGAGGCTTAGGCGTTCCATGGAAAGGACTCCGATGAAATGCATCCTGTCAGCCGTGTTGATCGTACTCGTGTCTGTCACGGTCTGCTCCGCCACCCAGCAGGCCGACAAGCCGATTCGGTTTGGGTTGCAAGTCGCCCAACAGCAGACCACCGTTCAGGAACTCAAAGCCGTCTGGCAGGAGGCCGAGGCGCTCGGCTTTGACACCCTGTGGACCAACGACCACCTGCTGCCCAGCTTCGGCCCCCCGGACAAGGTCAACCTGGAGGCCTGGACGCTGCTGGCAGCCATGGCAGGCGTCACGTCCCGGGTTCGGATCGGCACCATGGTGTCCAGCAATACCTTCCGCCACCCCTCGGTCCTGGCCAAGATGGCGACCACCGTCGATCACCTGAGCCAGGGCCGGCTCATTCTGGGCGTCGGCTTTGGCTGGTTTGAACGCGAACACGCGGCCTTTGGCGTACCCTTCCCGAAAATCAGAGAACGCAGCCAGCGACTGGACGAAGCCCTGCAGCTGATCACCGCGTTATGGAGCGCCGACCCGACCGCGTCTTTCAGCGGGACGTATTACAGCCTGGTTGATGCGCCGTTTGAGCCCAAGCCGGTCCAGCAGCCTCACCCCCCGATCTTGATCGGCGGCATCGGCGAAAAACGCACCCTGCCGCTGGTGGCCAGATACGCCAGCATGTGGAATATCCCGATGCTCAGCCCAGACCGCATCCGGGAGAAAAGCCGAGTCCTGGAGCGCCTGTGCCAGGACATCCAGCGCGACTGCACCGAGATCGAACGCTCCATCCTCACCCCGGTCTACATCCGCACTGATCCGGCCGAAGTCCACACCCTGTTGGAACGCATTGCCGAGCTGAGAAACATCCCCGTTGAGCAGGCCCGCAAGACAGTACTGGCCGGAACGCCGGAGGAAATCCGGCACCAGATCCAGACCTATATCGATGTGGGGGTGACCCATTTCATTATCAACCTGCGCCGCCCAGGGCTGTACGATAGAGATGGGGTACGGATTTTTGCCAAGGAAATCATGCCCGGCTTCAAGGAGCAGTAAAGGCTCAGAACAGTGACAGATCGTCTCACACACGCTCCCTGAAAGAGAGCAAGACGCCAAAACAGTCTGCTCTGTATCTGAAGAGAGGTATAGATGCACACCAGGCGCACAAATGCCGAACGATCAGAGGAGACACGAGCCGCCCTGATCGCCGCTGCTCGTGAGCTGTTTACCGAGCGGGGGCATGCCCACACACCGACCGAAGCCATTGTGGAACGGGCCAGAGTGACCAGAGGCGCGCTGTATTACCACTTCAAAGACAAAGCCGGTCTCTTCCGGGCTGTTCATCGCGAGACCGACGAGTCTCTGATCGAAACAATTGCTCAGATCATGGCGAAGGCCGAGGGCGATGAGTGGCAGCGGGCGATGGTTGGCTCCCGCGCCTTTCTCACTTTGTGTAGTACTCCAGACATTCGGCGCATTCTGTATACTGATGGGCCAGTCATCCTCGCCGCAGACCCGCCCGCCCCGGTAGGGCTGGGCCTCATTCAGCAGCAGACGCAGCTGCTGATGCACTTGGGCTATATTGCAGAGCAACCAATTGAACCGCTGAGCCAACTGATTTTCGGGAGCTTCATCCAAGGAGCTGTGTACATCGCCCGAGCGGACGATAAAGAGACAGCCCAAGAAGAAATTGAGCATGCTCTGCTGGAGTGGTTAAACGGGCTGCGGATCAAACCCTGACCGCACGGCGGCAAAGACCTCCCGAACCCACCGGGCGGCTCGCCACGGACAACCCGGGAGTCACCGTCCCTCAGTCCTCGGCAGCGCCTCTATATCTGACGCCAGCATCGTCTGTGTTTCCGATTAAGGCTGCGTCTGTACCGGGCGCCCTTCTCGCGGCCAGTCGCCTCGTGCTATAGCACAGGCCAGACATCGCAGACGAAGGAGAGGCACCCTGCCAGCAAAGGACTACGGACAATGAAAAGTGTGAGTCTGGTGAGTATTCTGACGAGTGTCTCGATCTGCTTTCTGCTGATGGGCTGTTCCTCACCATCACCACTCAGTGAAGAGGAACTGCTTCAGAGGCTTGCCGAGATGGAGCAGCACGGTCCGTTTCAGTTTCAAGAGCGCACTTGGCCACGTCTGGAGAACAAGACCATCACCTACTGTGGCACGATTAGCGCGGCCCAAAGCACGGAGGCAGGCTCAAGCGTGACCCTCAACTTAGAAGAGACATATGAGGAAGAACCCCTCGGCTGGTCTTTGGAAGGAAGAAGCGACTCTCCAGAGCTGACCCGCGAGTATGGAGTGGGAGACGCTATCTGTATAACCGGGATTTTTGAGAGCTATGTCGTCGTTCAGCACTATGCACCGCCCTATCGGGGGAGTGTGAGGCTGGAGACCTGGGAAAAACCTGCCACCTCGTAAGGGGTGAGTCCGGTTGTGCTGTGATCTAGTCCGACGGTGCCCTTCTCCGAGCTGGCCGTCTCGTGCTATACCCCACACCAGACCGCCCAAGCCGTGCTCAGCGTTGAGATAAGGAGGACAGACTATGCCGATTAAGGTTGTTGAACTACACCATCACGGGATTCGGATTGGCACCACACCGGATGAAGTCGAACAGGCCCGCGGCTTCTACTCCGATGTGCTGGGCCTGTCTACCGACCCGGCTCGGCCCACTATTCCCACCATCCCCGGTTTCTGGATGTATGTGGGCGAGGGGGAACAGACGACCCAGATCCATCTGATGGGTGCGACTGGAAAATCGCCCATGGCAAAGAGCGAAAAAGAAGACCCGACCCTGCCGCACGTCGCCCTGGCCGTCGAGGACATTCAGGCGGCCCGCAAAGAACTGGACGAACGCGGCATCTGGTACTGGAGTATCCAGGGTCTGGTCGGCCAGAATTCCGATCAGGTGTTCGTCCGGGACCCGTGCGGCAACGTGATTGAGCTGCACCAGATCGGCACCTGTACGTGTAACAAGATCGCGCTCAGCCAGTAACCCGGCTGCCGTCCGTCTCACTCTCTTTTGCCAGGAGGCCCAATGACCGCAGAATACACCCAACGCTTGCTGTCTTCCGACTCCCATATCGTCGAACCCGCCGACCTGTGGCTCACCCGCATGGACACACAGTGGCGCGATAAAGCCCCCCGTATTGAGGCGCTGGATGAAACCGGCGACTACATCGTCATCGACGGGCTGCGCCCACGTCCGCTGGCCTTTGAGGGCCCGATGGCCGATCTCAAGGCCCAGGGTCTGGATATCCCCAAACCAAAGGGGTTCAGGCATTCAGAAAACCGACCCGGCTGCTGGGACCCGCACGAGCGCCTCAAGGACCAGGATCTGGACGGTGTGTCTGGAGAGGTCATCTACCCCGGGGTCGGGCTGACCCTGGTCCGGGCACCCGACGCCGAGTACCTGTACGCCTGCTGCCGCGCCTATAACGACTGGCTGGCCGAGTTCTGTCAGCCCTACCCTGATCGTCTGAAGGGCGTGGGCATGATTCCGTGCCGGGGTCCGGTTGAGTGGGCGGTCGAAGAAACCGAGCGGTGTGCCGAGCTGGGTCTGGTCAGCGTGATGTTACCCGCCTGGGTCGATGACCGCCCGTATAATCTGCCCGACTGGGATCCGCTGTGGGCGGCCATGCAAGACATGGGGCTGATTGCCAGCATCCATATCGGCGGCCGTGATCCGTTCGGTCGCGCCCACGGTCCGGGCGCGGGTGGGATTATCATCGGCATCGTCAAGTTTGAGATGAACGACACCCTGCAACACCTGATCTGGGGTGGCGCGCCGGTCCGCTTTCCCAAGCTCAAATGGGCCTTGGTCGAAAGCGGCATTGGCTGGATTGGGGCCGCTCTGGGCTTCATGGACCACTGGTGGCAGGACCACAAGGGCTGGATGGAACCGCGCCTGCCTGAACCGCCCAGCACCTATTTTCATCGCCAGTTCTACGCCACCTTCGAAGACGACCGGGCCGGCGTCTTGACCAGAGAGCTGATGGGTGTGGAGAACATCATGTGGGGTTCGGATTATCCGCACACCGAAGGGGTATGGCCGTTCTCCCGTAAACAGGTGGCCGACAACTTCGCTGCGATTCCGGACGCCGATACCCGCAAGATTGTCCACGACAACACGGCCAAGCTGTACGGTTTCCCGATGGAGTAAACGGCCGGCATGCGAGGGGTGTGGCAAAAGTTGGCGGCCTGGCTCGGCGGGCGGACGCCCACGCCCCAGCCATCCCACAGGTATACGTTTCCCCTGGCCGCCTTCCCGGACGGGCAGGGCACACCGCTGAGCGTCGGGGGCAGACGGCTGGCCGTTTTCCATCTGGGCGAGCGGGTGTTTGTGATCGAGAACAGCTGCTCGCATAACCGCTCTCCGCTGGCCGGCGGAACGGTCTCGGGGACGGTGGTGACCTGCCGGACGCATCGGGCACGTTTCAGTCTGGAAACCGGTCGGGCCGTGGGTGGTCCGACCCGCCGGCCGGTTCGAACCTATCCGGTAACGGTTACTGAGGGACGGGTCGTGATCACGGTCAGCTGAGCACGCGAGGAGACAAGACAGGCGTATGTCAGACACAAAACCGTTTTGGGAAACCAAGTCTTTGGCCGAGATGAGCAAGGCCGAGTGGGAATCGCTGTGTGACGGGTGTGGACGCTGCTGTCTGCATAAGTTTGAGGACGAGGATGGCGTAGTGTACACCAATGTGGCCTGCCACCTCCTCAACCCCCACACCTGTCGGTGTGCCAACTATGCCGAGCGTCAGCGCTGGGTGCCGGACTGTCGCATCCTCAGCCCGCAGACGGTGGGTCAGACCCGCTGGTTGCCACGGACGTGCGCCTACCGGCGGCTGCACGAGGGAAGAGGCTTGGCCTGGTGGCATCCGCTCGTGTCAGGTAACCCGGAAACGGTTCATCAGGCTGGGATTTCGGTTCGCGGCAGCGTCGTGTCAGAAAAGCTGGTTCCGCTCGACCGCCTTGACGACTACATTATCGACTGGATTGAGTCGTAACAGCGCGCTAGCCTGCCCTGTCCGCCTCCCACTCCCACGGCAGGGCGTATTGCTTCTTGCTGTTACACGCTTTGCAGGCCGGAACAATATTGCCCTTGGTCGATCTTCCACCCCGCACCAGGGGGATGAGATGATCCATGGTCAGCGCGGCGGGCGGGAAGCGCTCGTGACAGTAGTGACACAGGCCAGCCGCCCGCCGACGTTTCCACCATTCAGAGCGGCGCAGCTCACGGGCACGATTTTTTTCGTGCAGGATGTCAGCTGCGCTCACCTCTGAAAAAAAGGGCTTCATAATGGATGGTCTGGCTTAGTGCGAGCCTTCCGATGACTGTTCAGAGGACCCCTCTGACGATCCCCCACAACCACCAGCGCTCTCGTCGCCAGCGCTCTCATCCTTCTTGTCGGACGCTTCCTGCCCAGCCTCGGCCTCACCTCCGTGCTCGTCAGCCCACACGGCCGGGACCGTAAAACTGAGGCCCAAGGCAAGCGCCACGGCGGTGATGAGTGTTCTCTTTCGCATAGGTGTTCTCCTCCCCTATCGTAAAGTACTCGCTGCCCACCCTGAGCACCGAGCCACCCTCTCAATAGCCTATTTCGCGGTGGTTGAGAACTCCCCCCTTGCCTGGCTGCCGACCGCGTGAGCAATGGTCTCAGGCTGGCTGATGCGGTTCCAGCAAACCACCTCGCGCTCTGGCAGGCTGCTCAGCCCTCG
>WTHE01000168.1 GCA_011523315.1 Candidatus Binatota bacterium | reverse complement strand
GTCTGAGAACGGCCCGAAGTAGTCGGCGCTAAAAGTGTTGAAGGCGCGGCAGGCCGCCCTGCGGGCCTCGGCGTCGGGCACCAGCGGCAGGCCCAGACCGGCGGTCGGGTAGAGGACGCTGAAGTCGATGCCGAGTTCGTCCAGGCGTTCATTCATCAGCTTTGGCATCATGGCCGTGGCCCGGTCGCGGGTGTTTTTGGTCGGCAGCGCCCAAAATGCCTGCTGGGCGGTCCGGTGGGCGGTCCGCTCGGCAACCGACATGGCGAGCTGGTTCTGGACCAGCTTGGGAAACATCGAGAAGCCCTCGACCGCCTTGTCGCCGCCTATCTTGCGCAGCTGGCTTCTGATCAGGGGACCGAATTCCAGCCAGTGGCCGTCGGCGTCAACGACTGGATGGGGGAGCCTGGCCCGAATGTTTGCCGACGATGCGGCATGACCGTTGGTACTCATACATGACCTCCTTTTGATAGCGTCCTGGTCCGGCCAGAATAGGAATTTTCTCTCGGCTTTTCAACAAAGTGGCCGATGAGAACCATCTGCGTGAGAAGAGAGCGTCGTCCCTGACGCCGTCCTTGAGGTTGCACCAGATGTGGCAGACGTCCATTCTTGCCGCTCTCTCACTGTCCGCTCGGCCTGAGAGATACTTCATAGAGGACCACATCGTAGCCTTGGAAGGACGCCATCTTGACATACCGCATCCCCACTCGCTCCATAACACGTCGAGAGGCATGATTGTCTGGTAGAGCAAGCGCAATAATCTGAGGCAGGCCAAGTTCTGTCCGGCCGTAGTCAATCGCGGCGCGGGCGGCTTCGGTTGCCAAGCCTTTCCCCCACGCTGAAGGATCTAAGGCATACAGCAGCTCGACTGCATCAAACTCGGACAAGTAACGCAGGCCGCAGTGTCCGATCAATACTCTCGTCTGATTGTCGATAACTGCCCAGGGCCCAAAGCCCCGCTCCCGCCAATGTCGTGCAAAGCCCTGTAGAGTTTGTCGTGCCCTTTCGGGCGCACTCTTCACCGCCTGTATTCCACCGGGCAGATATCGAGCCACTTCAGGATTCGCCCGAATCTTTTCATAAGCAACACAATCGTCATCCACAAACGGACGGAGGACTAAGCGCTCGGTTTCGACTGTCTGAGGTGAAGAAGATGAGAATTGTTCAACCATATTTTCTCACTCACCTGAGACACACTCGGAGGGGCGACGCTCCACCGCTTTGACGTTGACGCGTGAGCACCTCAGGCGAAGGGTTTCAAAAAGTCCAGCAGGGCCGCGTTGACCTCGGCCGGTTTCTCCATCTGGACCCAGTGGCCGGCGCCGTCGATCAGCACCTTGCCGCGCAGGTCCGAGACGAACGAGTCCATCAGTTCGAGCAAGCCGCCGCCGGCAAAGGACAGCACTAGGTCTTTCTTGCCGGCGATAAAGAATGCCGGCGGCTCGACCTTGGCCTCGGCCAGCTGGGGGGTGATTTCGAGGTTGCGGTCGATGTTGCGATACCAGTTGATCGGTCCTCGAAAGCCGCTTTTTTGATACTGCGCCTCGTAGTAGTCGAGGTCTTCGGTCGTCAGCCACGGTGGCAGGCTGGTCGGGTCGGGCAGACCGTCGAGGAAACCCGCGCTGGCCGGCTTGTGGGTGAACCACACGCCCTCGGGCGCGTCGCCGGACGCCACATAGTAGGTGACACGCAGCGATTTTCGGATATCGGCCTCCAGCTCGGCCTCGGCCACCCCAGGTTGCTGGAAATAGACGATATACCAGAAATTGTCGCCGAAATTTTCCTGCCGGGTCATCACCCCGACCTGTCCTCGGACATACGGGACGCTCATGCCGACCACGGCCCGCACCCGCTCGGCGTGCAGCAGGGCGGTGTGCCAGGCCACCGGCGCGCCCCAGTCGTGGCCGACCACCACAAACCGCTCGTGGTCCAGAGCGTCGGCAATGCCGACCACATCCTTGGTCAGCTCGACGATATTATACGCCTCAACAGCCTCGGGCCGGTCGCTGCCGCCATAGCCGCGCTGGTCCGGCACCGCAACCTGAAAGCCGGCCTCAACCAGCGGGTCTATCTGGTGGCGCCACAAATACCAGCACTGCGGGAAGCCGTGGAGAAGAATCACCAGCGGTCCCGTGCCCTCAACCACGGTCCGTAGCCGAATGCCGTTTGTCTCAATCAGCTGAAAATTCCGTTCTGTCATCGCTCTGCTCCTTCCCATTTTCGGTAGTCATCCAAGCCTTTGCGGCCAGACTAGTCAGGCGTGTGTGTGTAGCATATAATCATGCCGCCGCCCACCGCTACACGGGGCGAGATTGACAGAATGGAGAGACAGGTATGCGACTGGGGAAACTTGGCAGAGCCATTTCAGTAGGAATGATGTTTGGGGGCATGTTGTTCCTGGCGGCTTGTCCAGGAGACTTGGAAGAAGCGGAACGACAGGCGACAGAAGCGGATAACGCCCTACCAGAAGAAACCCTCGAACAGTGTGTGGCAGGGTGCGAAGAGGTCGCCCTAAAGGAGGAGGAAGACTGTAAAGCACAGCTGTCAGAGGAGGAGAAAATCGATAAAACGTCCTTTGATAGTCCGTTTCTCCGCTGTCGGACCGACGCCGAAGGCACGCGGAACGGTTGTCAGGTCGAGTGTAACATGGCAGACCGCCGCCGGCGTCAGTAATGTGGCGATACGTGGCGGGGAGCGGTCGAGTCGAATGCCCGCTTGAGCCTTGATTGAGAGGAGCATCCCATGTCCGAATTTGCGTATGCGACCGCCATCGAAATCGCGCAAAAGATCCGCCAGCGGGAGGTGTCGAGCCGCGAGGTGCTCGACGCGCTGCTGGAGCGGGTGGACAGGCTCGATAAGCCGATCAACAGTGTGGTGACGCTCGATGCCGAGCGCGCCCGCTCTGAAGCCGATGCGGCCGACGCGGCCCTGGCCCGGGGCGAGGTCCGTGGTCCTTTGCACGGCGTCCCGATGACGGTCAAAGACTCCTTTCAGACCGCAGGCATGCACACCACCTCGGGGGCTCCCGAGTTGTCGGACTTCGTGCCTGAAGAAGACGCCTGGCCGGTGGCTCGGCTGCGCGAGGCCGGGGCGGTGATTTTCGGCAAGACGAATCTGCCGATCTACGCCGGAGATCTGCAGAGCTATAACGAGGTCTTTGGCACGACCAATAATCCCCACGATCTGGGACGCACCCCGGGCGGCTCGTCGGGCGGCTCGGCCGCAGCCCTGGCGGGTGGGTTTACACCCCTGGAACTGGGGAGTGACATCGGCGGCTCGATCCGCCTGCCGTCGCATATGTCGGGCGTGGTCGGACACAAGCCGAGCTACGGTATCGTGCCCGCCCACGGACAGATTCCCGGCCCGCCCGGAACGCTGACCCTGGCCGATCTGGCCGTTGCCGGGCCCATGGCCCGGAGCGTTGAAGACCTGGAACTGGGACTCGACATCATGGCCGGGCCGAACCGCTGGGAGCGGCCGGCGTGGCGGCTCGAACTGCCGCCGGCCCGCCGTCAGCAACTCAAGGACTACCGGGTGGCGGCCTGGCTGGACGATTCTCGCTGCCGGGTTGAACCGGGGGTCAAGGCCCTGCTCGAAGCCGCCGCAGATCGGTTGTCTACCGAGGGAGTCCGCCTTGACACCCAGGCGCGGCCCGATTTTTCTCTCGAAAAAATCGCCACCACGTTTCAGGCCCTGTTGCAGGTTGCGCTGTCGGGCGGCGTTCCCCGCGATAAGATCGAGCTGTACGCGACCGCGTCGGGCGACACGAGTATTGACCGCACCCGGCGATTCATGGCCATGCGTCACCGCGAGTGGCTGAGCTATAACGAGCGTCGCATGCAGCTGCGCAAGCGCTGGGAAGAGTTTTTCCAGGACTGGGACGCCATGCTCCTGCCGGTCATGCCGTGTGCCGCCATCCCGCACGATCATTCCGAGCCCCAGGCTGGACGCACCGCCACGGTTGGTGGCCAGGAGTATCCGTACTGGGATCTGATCACCTGGATGGCGCCGGCCGGCGCTTGTTATCTGCCGGTGACGGTTGTCCCGGTCGGGTGTCTGGACAACGGCCTGCCGGTCGGCGTACAGATTGTCGCTCCTTATCTGGAGGACCGGACCAGCCTGGACCTGGCCAGGCATGTGTTGGCGCTGACGGGCGGCTGTCCCCGTCCGGCAGGGTTCTGAGACGGCGTTCAACACGGAGCGGGCATGGCCGACTCGATTCTCGATCATCCGATTATTTCGAGTCGGTATTTTTTCCCCCAGCCCGCGACTCTTGCCGAACCCTACTGGGTCACGGCGGCCGATGGCAGCCGGCTGGCGTGCAGCTATTCCCCGGTCCATCCCGAGGCCAAGACGGTGGTGTACTTCCACGGCAACGGAGAGGTGGTGGCCGATTATCTGCCTGGCTTTGCCCAGTGGTTCAACCGGGCCGGCTGCAACCTTCTGCTGGCCGAATACCGTGGCTATGGCATGTCAGGCGGCACGCCCGCGCTGGCCGGCATGCTGGACGATGTCGTGCCGATTCTTGACAGTCTTGCGACGCCGGATGAAAAGCTGGTCCTGTTCGGCCGTTCAATCGGGTCCCTGTATGCCATACATGGAGCTGCCCAGCGTCCGAAAATCGGCGGCCTGATTATCGAGAGCGGCGTAGCCGACCTGGCCCAGCGATTTTTCCTCAGGGTTCAGCCTCAGGAACTCGGCATGTCGGCGGCCGAGGTGACGGATGCACTCCACACCGCTTTTGATTACCGCCGTAAACTCGGCGTCTTTGCGGGAAAGACTCTGATCCTCCACGCCCGTTTTGACGAGTTGATCGGCAGCGAACATGCCGAAATGCTGCACGACGCAGCCCGGGAACCAAAACAGCTCGCGATCTTTGCCCAGGGCGGTCATAACGACATTTTCTACCGCAATCAGGCCGAATACCAGCGGCTGGTCGAAGCCTTTCTCAAAACCGTCTAGCCTGTCGTGCGGTGTGCTCAGAAGGCGGTGCAGTGGGTTGTGGTGGGAGGAGTCCGCTCACAGGCCAGCGAATCGGTGACGCCCGAGGCCAGCAGGGCGCAGGCGTTGGTGATTGCCGCTCTGAGCGCTTCCAGTTCGGTTGCCCCGTCAACCGTCCGACAGTCGTACGCCCCCCGGAACTGCATGCACACCTCGCACCGATACCCGCCGACTTGAAAGCTGGAATACACCACCAGGGCGATCAGGGCGATCAGGGCTGCCGCCGCTATCCAGGTCGTCTTTTTCATACTAGGCTCTATTCTAGCCTGCGTGACGCAACACATAAACACGCCCCTATGAAAGAGGAACCGTCGCATGAACTGGATCTGGCTCGGACTCGTTGTCGTGTCTGTCATCGCGGCTGCCTTTAACGGCACGATGGCAGCCGTGACCACGGCCTCAATAGACTCGGCCAAGTCGGCCGTCAGCCTGGCCCTGGGCCTGGTCGGGGTGATGGCCTTTTGGCTGGGCCTGATGCGGATTGTCCAGGAGGGCGGCTTGCTGCATACGCTCGCCCGAGCCTTGCGGCCGTTGATGGTGCGGCTGTTTCCCGATGTCCCGGCCGAGCATCCGGCCATGAGCGCGATGATCATGAATATGGCCTCAAACATGCTGGGGCTGGGCAATGCGGCCACACCCTTCGGCATCAAGGCCATGCAGGAGTTGGACCGGCTCAATTCGCAGCCCGGCGTTGCCACCAACGCCATGGCCCTTTTTCTGGCGATCAATACCTCAAGTCTGGCGCTTGCTCCGCTGGGGGTGATTGCGCTCCGCGCCTCGCTGGGCTCAAACGATGCGGCCGGCATCTGGCTGCCGACCCTGTTTGCCACCTCGCTCTCGACCCTGGTCGGCATTGCGGCCGCAAAGCTCTTGCAGCGGGCCGTACCGGTCGGACCGGCGGCGGGCTCGTCCGAGACCACCGTCTCCCGCCCGAACCAGGACATGCCGTCCCCCGACCAGGACGCTCTCGGTGCCGACCGACCGACCTCGCGGCCGGGCTGTCTTGCCGCCCTGGTCACGCTGGCCGCTCTGGGCCTTGGTTTTATCGTCCATCTGCGGACGAGCCTGGCTAGCGGCCTGTCGGTCGGCGAGGTGCTGCGGGACGCCGTCTCCACCTGGCTGCTGCCGGTCCTGATTGTGCTGATGCTGGTGTATGGCATGGCCAAACGGGTGGCTGTGTATGACGCCATGATTGCCGGGGCGAAAGAGGGCTTTCAGGTCGCGCTCAGAATCATTCCGTTTTTGGTCGCCATTATCGTTGCGGCCGGCATGTTCCGGGCCTCGGGCCTGCTCGACGCCATTATTGCCGTGGTCGGCCCGGGGCTCAGCCTGATCGGCTTTCCGGCCGAAGCCCTGCCCATGGCCCTGCTGCGCCCGCTGTCGGGCTCTGGTGCCTACGGCATTATGGCCGAGATCATGCAGGCCGAGGGGCCGGACAGTCTGGTCGGCTATCTGGTGTCTACGCTTCAGGGCAGCACCGAGACAACGTTCTATGTTTTGGCCGTCTACTTTGGCGCGGTTGGCGTCACGCGGGTGCGTCACGCCCTGGCCGCCGGATTGACGGCCGACCTGGCCGGCATTCTCGGGGCGCTTGTGGCGGTGCGTTGGCTGGTGGGCTGAGACGCTGTGCCGCTCGCCACTGGCCGGGAAGAGAGGATCACGCGCCTTGCCTGAGCCAAGCCCCTGGCTGTACTACGCCGTCGGGATTGTTGCAACGCTTATCATCGGGATTGGCAAAGCCGGCTTCGGCGGTGGGGTTGGCCTTGTGGCCGTCCCTCTGTTGGCCCTGGTGCTGCCCATTGACACGGTCCTCGGCGTGCTGCTGCCGCTGCTCATCGCCGGTGACATTCTCAGCATCGGCCACCACTGGGGCCGCCAGTCGCGCCCCCACGTCCGCTGGCTGGGAGCGGGCTCGGCCTGCGGCTTCTGTCTGGGGGCGGTCCTGCTGAGCTATTTGCGCTACAGCCCCAATTTCATCCCGCTGCTCACCCTGAGTGTGGGCGGCATCTGCCTGGGTTTTATCAGTCTTCAGGTCTACCGGCTGCTCGGTGGCAGGCTCACCCGTTTTCCCGACCACCCGGTCGCCGGCGGCTCAGTCGGTCTGCTGGCGTCCTTTGTCTCAACCCTGGCCCATGCGGCCGGTCCGCTGGTGAGTTTGTATCTGCTCGAACAGCGGCTGGACAAATACCAGATCGTGGCGACCAATCTGGTGGTCTTTTTTTGGGTCAATCTGGCCAAACTGGTCACCTATATCGGGCTGGGGCTGATCAACGCGGCCAGCCTGGTCGAATCGCTGATTTTTTTGCCGTGCGTGCCAATCGGCACCGTTCTCGGCGTCAGGCTGCACGCCAGCATTCCAGAGCGGCCGTTTATGGCTGTCCTGTACATCGGGGCGGCGCTGGCGGCCGCCCGCCTGATCTATGGGACGCTCTGATATGTCGGTGGAATGCGAACGCGGACATATCCGACAGCAAGCCATAGCGAAAATAAGGCGAAAGTGTTAAGCTGCCCGGCATATGGATAGACATCCCACCAGCCGGCTCAAGGGGCGTGGCACGCCCCGCAATCCGACCAGTCGCTTTGAGACCATAAGCTATCAACCTGATCCTGCCGACCCTGATGGGCTGGATTCAGGACCAGACCAGCCCGGCCCGAAAACCCGTCTGCTACGTGACCCCTCGCGGACCATCCTCAGCTATAACACCAGCCCGGATGTCGGCTTCCGGGTCAGCCTCAACCCCTACCGCGGCTGCGAGCACGGCTGCGTCTACTGTTACGCCCGACCGACCCATGAGTGGCTCGGACTGTCTGCCGGCCTGGACTTTGAAACGACGCTGCTGGTCAAACACGACGCGCCCCAGCTGCTGGACAAGGCTCTGGCCGCAGCGTCCTGGCAGCCCCAGCCGATCTTTTTCAGCGGCATCACCGACGCCTACCAGCCGGTTGAGCGCCGGCTTGAGCTGACCCGAGGCTGTCTCAGGGTGCTGGCCGCGTATCGTAACCCGGTCAGCATTGTGACCAAGAGCGGCCTGGTGAGCCGCGACCGTGACCTGCTGGCTCAACTGGCCGAAGATCGGGCCGCCCTGGTGTGTCTATCGCTGACTACGCTCGACGCCGAATTGGCCCGGCGTCTCGAACCGCGGGCCTCGACCCCGGCACGCCGTCTGGCCGCCATTACCGCGCTGGCTGAGGCCGGCATTCCGGTTGGGGTGATGATCGCCCCCATCATCCCCGGACTGACCGAGCACGAGATTCCAACCCTGCTCACGGCTGCCGCCCAGGCCGGCGCACAGTTTGCCGGCCATACTATCGTGCGGCTGCCGTATGGCGTGGCCGAACTCTTCAGCCAGTGGCTGGAAGACC
>WTHE01000651.1 GCA_011523315.1 Candidatus Binatota bacterium | reverse complement strand
GAATTACCAGCTCTTCGAGATTCTTGGCGTAGGGCATGGGCACGTCTTCGCCGGTCACGCGGGCGACCGGCGCGTCCAGGGAGTCAAACCCGTCCTGCATGATCCGGTACGAAATCTCGGCTCCAAAGCCGGCCAGCGGCCAGCCCTCTTCGACGATCACGCAGCGGTTGGTTTTGTGGACCGAGCGCAGCAGGGTTGCGTCGTCCAGGGGACGCATGGTGCGGAGGTCAATCACCTCGACGTCGATGCCCTGGCCGGCCAGCTCGTCTGCGGCTTCGAGGGCGACGTAGACCATCTTGGACCAGGCCACCAGGGTCACGTCGCTGCCCGTGCGTTTGATCTCGGCGCGGCCGATCGGGACCAGGTGTTCGTCGTCCTCGATCTGGCCCTTGCGGCCGTACAAGACCTCGCCCTCAATGAAAATCGTGGGGTTGTCGTCGCGGATGGCCGACTTGAGCAGGCCCTTGGCGTCGGCCGGGGTCGAGGGAGCGATGACCTTCAGGCCGGGCACGTAGGCGTACAGGCTCTCGACCGCCTGGGAGTGCTGGGCGGCCAGCTGGTGGGCGGCCCCGCCCGGCCCGCGAAAGACAATCGGCAGGGACAGCTGGCCGCCGGACATGTAGCGCAGCTTGGCCGCGTTGTTGACGATCTGATCGTAGGCGCACAGCGAAAAGTTCCAGGTCATGAACTCGATGATCGGCCGTAGGCCGACCATTGCCGCCCCGATCCCGACCCCGGCAAAGCCGGCCTCGGCAATTGGCGAATCCACCACCCGGCGCTCACCAAACCGGTCGAGCAGGCCCTCCGAGACTTTATACGCCCCGTTGTAGTGGCCGACCTCCTCGCCCATCAGAAACACGCGCTCGTCGCGTTCCATCTCCTCGGCCATGGCCTCGCGCACGGCTTCCCGGTAGCTGAGTTCACGCACGGTATGCCTCCTTCACCGGCTAGCCGGCCTGGCGCGCCCGCTGGGCCAGCGAGATGATCTTCTCGTCCGGCTGGGTTTGGGCGTACACATGGTCGTACAGCTCGGACGGGTCGGGAGCCGGCGACTCGTCGGCAAACGCGACCGCCTCGGCGACCTCGGCCTTGGCCTCGGCGTCAATCGTCTTGAGCTGTTCCTCGGTGGCCATGCCCAGGCCGAAGATGCGCTGCTCGAGCAGGTAGATGGGGTCGCGTTTCTTCCACTCATCGACCTCCTGCTTGGTGCGGTATTTGGCCGGGTCGGACATCGAGTGGCCCCGAAAACGGTAGGTCTTGGCCTCGACCAGGATGGGCAGGCTCTCGGTCCGAGCCCGCTGGACAGCCCGGCGGACGGTATCGCGGATCTCCAGCACATCGTCGCCGTTGGCGATCTCCTGCTGCATGGGATAGCCCTTGGCCCGCACCGCCACGTCTTCGACGGCCAGGGTGCGGTACAGCGGCGTGCCCATGGAGTACAGATTGTTCTCACAGATGAACACGACGGGCAGCTTCCACAGCGCGGCCAGGGCCATGCCCTCGTGAAAGGCGCCCATATTGGCCGTGCCCTCGCCAAAGAAACACAGCGTCACGTCGTGCTCGCCGCGATACTTGGACGCAAAGGCAATGCCGGCCGCGATGGGCACGTGGCCGCCGACAATGGCGTGGCCGCCCATGAAACGCTTGGCCACATCAAAATAGTGCATCGAGCCGCCCCGGCCCTTGGCACACCCGGTGGCTTTGCCGAACAGCTCGGCCATGGCCGCCTTCATGTCGCCGACCCGGGCCAGATAGTGGCCGTGCTCACGGTAGGTGGCCACAATGTAATCGGTCGGCTCGGCGGCCGATATGGCGCCGACGGCGACCGCCTCCTGGCCGACGTACAGGTGCAGAAAACCGCCCATCTTGCCCCGCGAGTATGAGCGCGCGGCCTCCTCTTCAAAACGGCGAATGCGAACCATATCCCGATACAGCGACAGCATCAGCGCTTTATCCATAGATCCATCCTCGTGTCCTGGCTTTTCGCTCCGTCCCGGCATCAGCCCCACCCCGCTCTCCACCTTCCGTATTCTATTGGCCGCATTGACGGGCAAAAGCAAGGGGTAAAAAACAGAAAAGCGGACCCGCCCTAACCGGCTCTGGCGGCCCGGTCGAGCATCTCACGGGCGTGGCGTTTGGCCTCGGCCGAGACCTCCAGCCCGCCCAGCATGCGGGCCAGCTCGTCGAGACGTTCGCCTCGGCTGAGACTTTTGGCCGTGGACACGCTGCGGCCTTGAGTGACGGTTTTGACCACGGTGTAGGCGTGCTCGGCAAAGGCTGCGATCTGGGGCAAATGGGTGATGCACAAGACCTGCCGCTCGGCTGCCAGGGAGCGCAGACGCCGTCCCACGACCTCGGCCACCCCGCCGCCCACGCCGGCATCGACCTCGTCGAAAATCAGGGTCGGGGCTTCTCTGGCTTCGACGCTGAGCGCCTTCAGCGCCAGCATCAGCCGCGACAGCTCGCCGCCCGAGGCGACCCGGACCAGGGGCAGAGCCGGCTCGCCGGGATTGGCCGACAGGAAAAATTCGAGGCGATCACAGCCGGTCGGGCCAAGGCGCGCCCGACCACGGACGAACGGGTCGGGCGGATCGTCGGCATCCGGCGATCCGTCCGGCTGGTCGGCAAAACGGACGCTGAAGCGGGCGCCGCGCATGCCCAGACCGGCCAGCTCGTCGCCCATCCGGGCTTCCAGCGTGTGGGCCGCCCGGCGGCGGGCTGCGGACAGCTCGTGGGCCGACTGCCAGGCTGCGGCCGCAGCCTCGGCCACCGCCCGGTCCTGGGCGGCCAGGCTGTCTTCACTCGTGTCCAGGCCGGTCAGCTCCCGGCTGAGCTGCTGGTGGCGGGCCAGGACGGCCTCGACACTGTCGCCGTATTTTTTTTTGAGCCGCGACAGGACGGCCAGCCGGGCGTCAATCTCCTCCAGGCGCTCGGGATCGGGGGCCAGCCGCTGACCGTACCGGTGCAGCTCCAGGGCAGCCTCTTCGAGCTGGGCCAGGCCGCCCTGCAACAGCTCCAGCACCTCGGACAGGCGCTCATCGAGCCGGGCGCAGTCTTGGAGCTGGCTCAGGATGCGGCCCAGGCGGTCGGTCAGCGCGTCCTCGCCCGAGGCCAGGGCGTGTTCGCCGCCGGCCACGCCGTGCTGGAGCTTTTCGGCGTGCAGCAGCACGGTCTTCTCCTGGCGCAGGTCTTCCTCTTCGCCGGCCCGCAGCTCGGCCCGAGCGATTTCCTCCAGCTGAAACCGCACCAGCTCGCGCCGGTCCTCGCGCTCCTGACGGCCCTCGACCAAGGCTTGGCGTTGCGCCCAGGCCCGACGCAGCAGGCTGTAGCCCTGCTGCATCTCGGCCACGTTCGGACCCAGCCCGCCAAACCCGTCCAGCAGAGTCTGGGCGGCCTCGGCTTCGAGCAGGCTGTGCTGCTCGTGCTGGCCGTGGACCTGGAGCAGGGCGACGCCCAGCCGGCGCAGCAGGCCGACCGTGGTCAGGGCGCCGTTGCAGTACACCCGCCCCCGGCCGGTGTGGGAGACGACGCGACGAATCAGGATTTCGTCCTCAACCGGATAGCCGCCGTCCTCCAGCAGGCGGGCGATACTGCGGTCCGGGTAGTCGTGAATATCGAACAGCGCCTCGACCACCGCCTCGTGGGCTTTATGCCGCACTAACTCGGCCGAGGCGCGCCCGCCAACCGCCAGGCCGAGCGCCTGCATCAACAGGCTCTTGCCCGCCCCGGTCTCGCCGGTGATGACGTTCAGCCCCTGCTCAAAGGACAGCTCGAGTTCGTCAATCAGGGCAAAATTCGCAATGTGCAGAGAACGCAGCATCGCCTCATCCGCCGGCGCGCGGTCCGGAAGCCTGCAAGCGGTCACTCAGGATTCTGGCGATATTCAGAAAAATCTTGGCTCCGGTGCGCGGATAGCGGCGCTGCATGTGGGACAGGAAGCGCTCGTCAACCACCAGCGCCTCGACATCCTCAGCCGCCACCACATCGGCCGTGCGTTCGTGGTTGCGGATCAGGCCCATCTCGCCAAACACGTCCCCCCGACCGTGGACGCGGACGTGTTTGCGCTCGCCGTTGGTGTGGACGTACACGTCGGTCGTGCCGCTGACCAGGACGAACATCTCGTTGCCCATCTCCCCGCGTCGAATAATCGGCTGGCCGCGCGGGAAGGTCTTGACCTCCCCCATCAGGCTGACCAGCTTGGCCTGAAACGGCCGCAGCCCGGCAAACAGCGGAATCGTTTTGTGCGGATCGCGGCCCAACCTGAGGTGCAACAGCTCCCAGACGGTGATGATCTTGGTCGTGGCGATCAGGGCCGGCAGCAGGACCAGGTCGGCGACCAGGGCTGCGGCCATGGTGATGGCCGACAGGATGCCGAACTCCCGAATCGGGACAAAGCGCGAAAACCCCAGCACGGCAAAGCCCAGCAGCAAGATCAGGGTGGCCAGCACGGCCGGCTTGCCGATGGTGGACAGGGTGGCCAGCAGGGCGCGGCGCTGGTCAGAGGTGTTGTGTACCTCGGTGCTCAGGCGGGTCATGAAGTGGATCGTGTTATCGACCGCGATGCCAAGCGCGATGGCGGCCACGATGCTGGTGCCGAGATTCAGGACCGCGCCCGACAGGCCCATCAGGCCAAAGAAGACCAGGATCGGAAACAGGTTGGGGATCATGGCGATCAGCCCCACCCGGACCGACAAGAACATCCCGGCCATAATCACGAAAATCACCGTCGCGGCCAGGGCCAGACTCTGGACCTGACCGGACACGATATCGCCGGTGGTCTTGGTCAGCAGCACCAGGTTGCCGGTGGCGCGGACGCGCAGTTGGGGCGGAAAGGTCTGGGCGGCAAAGGTCTCGATGCGCTCGACCAGGGCCATGATATCGCTCGACTGCGACAGGGTGGTGCGGACCAGGATATTGGTCCGCGAAAAGTCGATGTTGACCACCCGCTCAAAACTGCCCGGGCTGAGGGTAACGATCTGCAACACGCCGCGCAGCTGCTCGGGATTGTCCCAGAACGTGGTCTGGGCGCCGCCCGCCGGAGCCTGGATAATCTCCCCCTCGGGCGAGACGATGAGGTCGCCGCCCGTGCCGGACTGGGCGCCGCGGTCGAGCAGCTCACAGTAATCGACAAACGACACCGTCTTGTCCACGCCGGGCTGGGCGTCGATATACAGCTGCAAGTCCTTGATGCGCCGCAGCGTCTCCCAGCGATTGATACTGTTCGGTTCGTCGCCGTCAATCGCCACGTAGAAGGCCATGCTGCCGACCAGATGCTCGTTGATCGCGTCGGTGGCCAAACGAATGGGATCATCGGCCCGAAAAAAGGACTGAAAGTTTGAATCGACCCGAATGGAAGCCGTCAGCCACACCGCCGCCACGGCAATCAGCCCGCTCAGGATCAGAATCAGCCGGCGCTGGCGGATGTCAAAATAGCACAGCTGCCGCAGGGCGGTGCTGACGCGCGCCAGGCTGGGCTGCGACCCACCAGCGCTGGGCAGAGGCAGGAGGACCAGTCCGGCCGGTACCAGCAGCAGCGACAGGGCGCAGGCCAGACTGATGCCGACGGCCGAGAACAGCCCCATGTGCTGGATGCTGACGATCGAGTTGACCGACAGGGACAAAAAACCGAGAACCGTGGTCAGGGTGGTCAGGCAGATCGGTGGACCGGTCAGGCGCAGGGCCTCGAACACCACCTCGCGCGGGCTGCGGTCGGGGCCGGCCAGCTCGTAATACTCGGCCACCACGTGGAGCGAGTAGGCGGTGCCGAGCACCAGCAGCAGCGGCGGCAGGGCCATGCTGCCCAGGCTCAGACGGTTGCCGCTCAGCACGATGATGCCCAGCGTCCAGGTCAGGCTGACGACCACGGTCAACACCGGCAGCACGACCCCCCGCGCGGAGCGAAAGCTGAAGTAGAGGACGACCACGATGAACACCAGGGTCAGGGGCACAAAGCGGGCCAGATCCTGCTGCATGCCCCGTGTTGAATAGACCTTGAGGTGGGGCAGACCGGTATAGTAGACGCGCTCGGGACCGCTTTCCTGCTCAAGCAGGGCGACGACTTTGTCGTCAATGCCCAGCCGCAGGAACTCGTCGTCGTTCATATCGGCGAACACGACGTTGATGGCCGCAGCCCGACCGTCGGGCGCGACCAGATTTTTGAGGTAGATCGGCCGGTCGGCCAGAGTGTCTCTGAGGGCCGTCATCTCGGCCGGTGTGCGCGGAATGCGGGGCATCAGCAGCGGCGGATCGGTCACGTTGGCAATCGGATCAACCGCAGTGGCCAGGCTGATGACGTCATCCACGCCCTCAATGGCCTTGATCTGCTCGCTCAGGCGGACGATTTTTTCCAGGGTCTGGGGGGTGTAGATGGTGTCGGCAATAATGCCCACCACCCCGATCTCGTCGCTGCCGAACAGCTGTCGGATCTCGGCGTAATACTGCGAGTCGGTATTGTCGCCGGGTAACAGACTCTCGACCGAACTGTCGAGCTGAATGTGTCGCGCAGACCAGCCGAACACGCCGGTCAGGAACAGAATCAGGCCCAGGATCAGTTTTGGTCTGTCTACGATCAGGCCGTATATGCGTTCCATCTTCTTAGGCCATATACCTCAGACCATGGGCGAAGAGAACCGGGGGGCGTAGGGCAGGCCCCCGTGCCTGCCCGGTTCCGGCGGGTTGGCAAAGAATATCAACATGATATAGACACGCCATGTCTCACCCTATCCAGGCTCAGCAGGACGAACTGGTCCAAACCCGGGCGCGTCTGGCCGGCCTGATCGAAATCAACCAACTGCTGATGGGCACGGTCGAAGCCGAGGATCTGCTCAGAGCCATTCTCAGCTCGGCCATTCGCCTCTTTTCGGCTCAGGGCTGTAGCCTGGGTCTGGTTGACGAGGCCGCCGGGCAACTGGCCTTCACCACCATGGAGGGCGAGGCCAGGGTCGAAGAATTCCGCATTGACCTCGGCCAGGGCATTGCCGGGCTGGTGGCCCGAACCGGCCAGCCGCTGGTCAGCAACGACGTGTCCACCGATCCGCGCTGGTTTGGCGGGGTGGATCAGAAGACCGGCTTTCATACCACCTCGATCCTGTGCGTCCCGCTCAAACGGCGCGGGCGGATCATTGGCGTGATTGAGGCGCTGAACACCACCAAGGCCGAGGGGTTCAGCCAGGCCGATATGGAACTCCTGCTGGCGTTCGGCAGCCTGGCCGCCACCGCGCTGAGCCGGGCCAGGGCGTTTACCACGGTCCGCAACGCCAAGGTCGCCTTTCAGGAGGTCATCCAGGACCGTTATCATCTGATTGCCGGCCCGAGCAGCAGCATGCAGGAAGTCCTGCGGCTGGCCCGGACTACCGCAGCCACGCCGTCAACCGTGCTGCTGCTGGGCGAGAGCGGCACCGGCAAAGAGGTGCTGGCCCGGGCCATCCACCAGTGGAGCCCGCGGGCCGACCATCCGTTTATTGCCGTCAACTGCACGGCGCTGTCGCCCGAGCTGCTCGAAAACGAGCTGTTCGGCCATGAGCGGGGCGCCTTTACCGGGGCGACCGGCCAGAAAAAGGGCAAGTTTGAGCTGGCCGACGGGGGGACTATTTTTCTGGACGAGATCGGTGATCTGGCGCCTGACCTCCAGGTCAAGCTGCTGCGCGTCCTCCAGGAGCGCGAGTTTCAGCGGCTGGGAGGAACGCGTGAGATTCGGGTCGATGTGCGGATTCTGGCCGCCACCAACCGCAACCTTCAGCAGGCCATGCAGACCGGCGGTTTTCGGCAGGATTTGTACTACCGGCTCAACGTGGTGTCGATGACTCTGCCCGCCCTGCGCGACCGCCGGGCCGACATTCCCGGCCTGGTCCAGCACTTTCTGGAACGCAGCTGCCGGGAGATGAAACGCCCCCAGCTCGGCCTTGATCCGGCCGTCCTGCCGGTTCTGCACGCCTACCCCTGGCCGGGCAATGTGCGCGAACTGCAAAACGCGCTTGAGCGGGCGGTGGTGCTGGCCGCCGGCCCGGACGTGGGCATCGCCGATCTGCCGGTCGAGATCCGTTCCGCCAGCCGCCAGCCATCCAACGGCGCACCGCCGCCCGAGGCGCCCGACGACAGCCTGCCGCTGTCTGTCGCGGTGGAAGAATTCAAACGCCTGCGCGTGCGCCGCGTCCTGGAGCAAACGGACTGGAATCAAACCGAAGCCGCCCGGCGCCTCGGCCTGCCCCAGTCGAACCTGTCACGTTTGATGAAACGCCTGGGCCTGCGCTCCTAGGGGTCTTGGTCGTTCTCCGGGGCGGGGCTCAGCGGTTGACGGCACGCCGTTCGACATAGCTTAGAGCAGTTTCAGGGAATTTCGATACGTCGGGCGGGCTTTGCAAGCGGGCCGA
>WTHE01000401.1:2203-8377 GCA_011523315.1 Candidatus Binatota bacterium | reverse complement strand
ACTTCATGCTCGGTCTGCCGGGCGAAACCGAGGAAGACCTGCTCGGCATTGTCGCCCTGAGCCGCAAGGTCTCGGCCGTGGGCAAACACCGCCGACAGGTCACCGCCAGCGTCTCGACCTTTGTGCCCAAGCCGCATACCCCGTTCCAGTGGGCGAGCCAGGTCAGTCTGGAAGAAACCGAGGCGCGCCAGCAGCTGCTGCGCCGTGAACTGCGTCGGGCCGGCATTCAGTTCAAGTGGCACGAGGCCCGGCTGTCGTGGCTGGAGGGCGTGTTTGCACGGGGCGACCGACGGCTGACCGGCCCCCTGATCAGCGCCTACCGGCTGGGCTGCCGGTTTGACGGCTGGACCGATCAGTTTCGGCTCGACCTGTGGCAGCAGGCCTTTGCCCAGCACGGTGTGGACCCGGACTGGTATCTGCGCCGTCGTCTTCTGGACGAAAATCTGGCCTGGGATCACCTCGACAGCGGAGTGACCAAGAAATGGCTGCAACGCGATCTGGCCAAGGCGTTCGAAGGAACGCTGACCCCGGATTGCAGCGTTGAGCGCTGCTCGTACTGCGGGGCGTGCGATTTTCAGACTGTTCGCAATGTGACCTACCATCTGAGCGGGGCCAAGGGAGCCGAACATCGCGGGCCGGACGTTGACGGCTGGGCCAGACAGGTGTTGCCGGAGCACAGCCTGTGGGGCACCCGGCAGTGGCAGGTGATGCAGGAGAAACGGGCGGACACGGGGCAAAAGTCAAAAGTCAAAGGGCAAAAGTCAAAGGGCACAGCGCCCTCCCCCAGCCCCCAGGGTTCAGGGCCGGCTTCAGACGCTCCCGTTCCCAGCGGCAATGCCGAGGAATGGCTGGCCGGCGACCCCAACACCATCGCGGTCAGCCAGGGCGACCACAAGGCTGGCGTGGTGCGTATCCGGGTCGCCTACAGCCGGCTTGAGGAGGCCCGCTTTCTGGGCGCGCGGGAACTCATCACGGTGCTGACCCGGGCAGCCCGGCGGGCCAGACTGCCCGTCGCCTACAGCCAGGGCTTCCACCCCAGCCCACGGATGAGCTTTGGCCCTGCCCTACCGCTCGGGATGGAGAGCGAGGAAGAGTTCTTCGATATTGTCCTGACCGAGGCGCTCGCTCCGGGCGAGTTGTCCGAACGGCTGCACGCCCAGCTCCCGGCTGGCCTGGCTATTCAGCGGGCCGAAGCCATCGCCCTGAAGGCGCCGAGTATCGAAGCCAGCATACAGGCCAGCCGCTACCGGCTGACACTCGACTCGCTGCCCGCCGACAAACGGACCGCCGCGTTCTGGACCCGGTGTTTCAACCGGTTTGCCGCCGCCCCGAGCTTTCCGCTTCAGAAACGCAACCGCCGGGGCGTCAAAACCCTGGACGCCAAGCGCTGCGTCCGCCAGCTCGGGCTGAGCACGTCCCACACGCTGAGCCTTGAGATCGCCGTCACTCCAAAGGGAACACTCAATCCTCAGGAATTTCTCCGCGCCCTGGCAGACTTATCCGAGGAAGAGGCAAAAATCCTGCGGGTGACAAAAATTCAGACCGTATTTCATGCCCCCGTGGAGGTGGCAGTAGACCCGACAGAAGCGGAGCGGCCACCAGCCTCGCTCACGCCGCCGGCTTCTGCACGAAATGGATAGACGTGCCGCAGAAAATCATTATTAACTCAACCCCCTACGAGGCCAGGGTGGCCCTCCTGGAGAACGACGCCCTGGTCGAAATTCACATCGAACGCACCCAACAGCGCAATATCGCCGGCAATATCTATCTCGGCCGCGTTACCCGGGTGCTGCCCGGCATGCAGGCCGCCTTTGTCGACATCGGCATGGAAAAGGCCGGCTTTATCCACGTCTCAGACCTGTTTGGCGGGACGCTTCCGGCCGGTTACGCCGAGGACGAGGCCGAGGACGAGGCCGAGGACGACGCTGGGCCGGACGACGAGCTGGACACCGCCGCGCTGAGCGCCGCCTACCGGCAGTACGGGTCGGAGGACGCGGACGAACTCGCCGAGGCCGACGCGGACAACGAACCGGACAACGCGGATGAGGACTCGTCCGCCCAGACCAAACGGAGCCCCTCGGCCAGGACCGGGTCGGGTGGGCGTGGGCGACGCCGGCGTCCCTCGGCTCCGCTGCTGCCGCTGGAAGAGAAGATCAAAAAAAATCAGGAAATCCTGGTCCAGGTCGCCAAAGAGTCGATCGGCACCAAGGGGCCGCGGCTGACCTCTCACATCTCCCTGCCCGGACGCCATCTGGTGTATACCCCGACGGCCGGTCATATCGGCGTCTCGCGCCGCATTGCCGACCCCAAAGAGCGCAAGCGTTTGCGCGAAATCGTGGCCGACATGAAGGCCGAGGGCGGCTTCATCGTCCGCACCGCGTGTGAGGGCCTGACCAAGAAAGAGATCCAGGGCGACATGCGGTTTTTGCTCAGGCTGTGGAGCGGTCTCAGCAAAAAACGCGAGACCAACTCCGCCCCCGCGCTGCTGCACGAGGACATGGACGTCACGCTGCGCATTATCCGCGATCTGCTGACCGCCGAGGTGGATCAGGTGGTGGTCGACAACGCCGACGACTACGGGCGGCTCAAAGAGTTTGCGGCCACCTTCCTGCCCCGCTCGCGGAGCCGTATCCAGCACTATGACCGGCCGGAGCCGATTTTCGATCACTACAAGGTCGAGCCCCAGGTCGCCAAAGCCCTGGAGCGTCGGGTGGAACTCAAATCGGGCGGCCACATCGTGCTCGACCAGACCGAGGCGCTGACCGCCATTGATGTCAACACCGGTCGCTTTGTGGGCAAGCGCGACCAGGAAGAGACCATGCTGCGCACCAACCTGGAGGCCAGCCAGGTTATTGTGGAACAGCTCCGCCTGCGCAATCTGGGCGGGCTGATCATCGTTGATTTCATCGACATGGAGCGGGCGGCCAACCGCAACAAGCTGACCGAAACCATGCGGGCGGCGCTGAAAAAAGACAAGACACGCAGCAATATGCGCAAGATCAGCGAGCTGGGGCTGGTCCAGATGACGCGCAAGCGTACCCGTGAGAGTCTCAAGCAGCAGCTGTGTGACCCGTGTCCGTACTGTAACGGCAACGGCGTACTGCGCTCGGTGCCAACCCTGGCCTATACGATCTTTCGCCATCTGCCCAAGGCCGCAGCCTCACATCCGCACGCCTCGACGCTGATGATCAGAGCCCATCCCGAGGTCGTCACCTTTTTGTACGACGAAGAGAGTGCCCACCTTGAGGACCTGGAACGGCGCCTGGGCAAGCGTTTCTTTTTGCGGGCGACGCCCAGCATGCATCTCGAAGAGTACAGCGTCGAAGCCGTCGGTCCCGAGCCGGCCCCGCCGTCGCCGAGCAAGGCCGGCAAGCGCGGAACACGCTCGCGTAGCCGTCGGGCTGCGGCCTCAGACAGCGGCTGAGCCAGTCCTCGTGCTCCGAGCCTACCAGGCTACGGCGTAGCCTGGGCGACGCGGGTCGGCGCCGGCCGCCAAGACGCCAGTGTGGGGATCACGCTGTGTGACTACCGCCCCGATGCCGCACGCGCCAACGCGGTTGATAGTGTGCCCCCGGGCAGCCAGACTCTCGGCTACCGCGTCCGGAAAGCCCGCTTCGAGGTTGAGGACACCCGGGTAATAGACACGCGGGTAAAACGAGTTGGGCATACTCTGGGTCGAAAAGCGGGGGGCTTCCACCGCCTGTTGTGGGTTCATGCCAAAGACCAGGACGTTGAGCATCAGCTGCAGATTGGCCTGAGTCTGGTCGTCGCCGCCCGGGCAGCCGAAGGTCATGACCGGCTGGCCGTCGCGGCAGACCAGATAGTTCACCAGGGTTGTGCGGGGCCGCTTGCCGGGTTGCAGCCCGTTGGCGTGCGTGTCGTCGAGAAAAAACATCTCACTGCGGGTGCTCAGCGTGCAGCCGAGTTCCGGGACGAAAGCCGATTTGCGGAACACCCCGCCGCTTGGGGTGAGACAGACGATGTTGCCGTCACGATCAATCACCGCCAGATGGGTCGTGCCTTCGTCCGAGGCGGACGGGCTGCCGGCTGCTGCTGCCTGCGGCGCACGGGACGCTGGGCTCGACGCTCCGGGCGGCGTCCCACACGCGGGCAGTTCCGGACAGGCCTGCGCACCAACGCCTGTCACGCGTTGTGCGGCGTAGTCCTTGTCGAGCAGACCTTCGAGCGGCACGGCGGCGAACAGAGGGTCGCCATAGTAGCGTTCGCGGTCGGCAAAGGCGAGCTTGAGCACCTCGGTGAGAGTATGCACGTAGGCTGGGGAATTATGTCCCAGGGCGGGGAGGTCGACGTGCTCCAGCATGTTGAGCGCTTGCAGTAGAACGGCGGCCTGGGTCCAGGTCGATTGGGTATGGATGGTGCAGCCGGCAAAGGTGGTGTGGATAGGCGTTTCAAAGCGCGCCCGATAGCGCGCCAGGTCACCGGGCTGCAAGAACCCGCCGACACGTTCGGAGAAGGCAACCACGCGCCGGGCGATTTCTCCCTCGTAGAACACCGTACGCGCCGCCCGCAGGCCGTCCCGACGCGAGCCCGGCGTTTTCCCCTCGGCTTCAACCAGCAAACGCAGGGTTTGGCCGAGTTGGGGCTGGACGAACAGGCTGCCCACAGCCGGCGCCTGCCCGCCGGGATAGAACACCGCCGTGCCGCCAGGCGGGTAGCGTTCGAATTGCGCCAGGGTCTCCGGGTCCTGGAGCATGCGGTGCATGTATTCGTACATGGGAAAGCCGCGCTCGGCATACTCGATGGCTGGCACCAGCACCTCCCCGAGCGTTTTGGTGCCGTAGTGCTCCAAGAGGAGCAGGTAGGCATCGACCACCCCTGGGACGGTGAAAGACAGGTGGGCCTGGGCGCCCGGACCGGTTGGAATCTTGTCCAGACCACGGGCGCGAAAGGCGTCTGTGGTGGCGGCGTGTGGCGCCACGCCTTGTCCGCTCAGGGCGCGCAGCTCGCCGCTGGCGGCGTGGTAGAGCATGCCGACCCCTTCGGCGGCCAGGGAATAGGACGCCGTCGGCTCGATCACAGCCGCAGCCAGGCCGGCGGCCGCAGCGGCATCGAAGGCATTGCCGCCGCTCAGCAACAGGCGCATGGCGGCCATAGAGGTGAGGGCATGACCGCTGGACACGATACCATGGGTGCCGTGTATCACCGGCCGGCTCGTGGTGCGAGTCACGTCGGTATGTTCACGATCATGGGCTATAGCCACGCGTCACCTCCTTGGCAACAGAGCCTGGAGCAGGCCCCGTACACTGCTGCGCCTTGATGCAGAGGCTGCCTGCTCGGCAGCGTTCATATGAACAAAGAGAAACATACGCTGTTGTGACAGTACGGTTCTGCTAAGACGGAGCGCCGGGTTTCGCAAAAAGGCGCCGGTACCACGGGACGCCGGCCGCCTTGAGGCGCGCCCGTTCCTGCTGGAGCCGCTCCCTGTCCCGTTCCTTGGCGATTTTGACGAGGTAGCGTTCACCCGTAGCTGCGTGACAGGCTTTGTATTTCTTGCCACTCCCGCACGGGCACGGCTCGTTCCGACCGACCTGCGGGACGGAGCGCGGCCGGGTTTCGACCGGCTTGCGGTTCGGCAAGGCCGAAGACAGCCTGATCCCGTGACGTTTTCTGGCCATACCCCACCCTCCTGAACCCGTCGGCCGTCTAGGCGAGCGTAACCCCGCCGTCAACGATAATATTCTGGCCGGTCACAAAATCCGAGGCCGGCGCGGCAAGAAAAATGGCCGTCCCGAGCAGATCCTGCGGTTCACCCACCCGACGCAGCGGAGTTTGGCGAATCATCTCCTGCTCGACCTCGGGCCGGGTCAGATGCGGGGCGGTCATGCCCGTCCGAATATAGCCGGGGCTGAAACAGTTGACATACACCCGATGTCTGGCCCAGCGCATGGCCAGCACCCGGGTCAGTTGAATCACCCCGGCCTTGGCAACCGAGTAGGTCAGGCCCGAGTTGACGACCAGGCCCGAGATGGAGGCGGTGTTGATGATCTTGCCCCCACCGTGGGCGATCATGTATCGCCCGGTCGCCTGGGCACACAGGAAGACCCCGGTCATATCGACATCCAGCTCGGCCTGCCAGTCGTCCAGACTGAGGTCTTCGGGCTTCACGATCTTGAGAATGCCGGCATTATTGAACGCAAAATCGAGTCCACCGAG
>WTHE01000401.1:0-2103 GCA_011523315.1 Candidatus Binatota bacterium | reverse complement strand
ATCCTGGTATGTCCCGAAACGCAGCAAGCCGTCCACCTGGCCGACACGCCACTCCTCGACCGGCTCAACCGGCGTATCGGTCAAGGGAGACTGGCCAACCGGAGCGGCACCCCCATCACGACCCCGCTGGAAGCCGCACTCGTCCGTGAAGACCGTCGGTGCTGCTATCCTATCCGGGCTGATATCCCAGTCATGCTGATTGACGAGGCCATCCCGCTGGGCGATCTGTACTGATGGGACTGCGGAGTCCCCAAAGCCTATCATGAGTTGCATGGCCATCCGGTCGTCTGGTAGAGTGGGGGGTCTTGAGGCGGACGGAGATGAGGAAGCGGATGGAAGCGGGAATGCCTCTCGGATGGGACTGGTCATACCCCACGTCTTCCCGCCCTCGGTCGCGGGATCGTATGCAAGGTCTGAGTGGTTTACGTCTGGTGACGCTGGTGGTCAGCCTGGGCCTGCTGCTGGGCAGGGCCGATGCGGCCGACCGGCGCGTCCTTGAGCGCATCCATTATACCTCGGTCCGGGAATACACCCGGGTGGTCATCACCCTGTCTGGAGAAACCCGCCATCGTCTTTTCACTCTGCCGGCCGATCCGGCCAGTCGGCGGTCGCCGCGTATTGTCATCGACTTCTCCTCCGCCGGACTTGGCGCGCGCACCCCACGGACCATCCCGATCCATCAGGGCCTGCTCAAGCAGGTGCGTACCGGGCAATTCGATCCGAGCACGGTCCGGGTTGTCCTGGATGTCGAGCGACACGACGAACACCGCGCCTTTGCCCTGTATGCGCCCTACCGCCTGGTTATTGATGTACGCGGACGTCAGCCTCAACCGGCCCCGCTGCCAGACCGGCAGGTCGAGCGTAAGAAGATCATGATTGATCCGGGCCACGGCGGTAAGGATCCGGGGGCCTTGGGACGCAACCACGTCAAGGAAAAAGATGTCGTGCTGTCGCTGAGCAAACGCCTGGCTCGCAAACTCGAAGCCCGTCTACCAGTTGAGGTTTTGTTTACGCGGACGGACGACACCTTTATTCCCCTGGAGGAGCGAACCGCCCGGGCCAATGCGGCCGGAGCCAGCTTATTCGTCTCGGTGCACGCCAACGCCAGCCACAGTTCCAAGGCCCGGGGGATTGAAACCTACTATCTCAACAACACCAACGACCGGGCAGCCAGGCGGCTGGCCGCCTTTGAGAACGGTCTGCTCCACTTGGCCAACCCGGTTCCGGCCAAGACCTACGTCTCGAATCTGGTCAGCGTGCTGCTGCAAAACGGCAAAGCAGACCCCTCGATCGACCTCGCCCGGCATCTCCAAACGGCCATGGTCACCCAGGCCAAAAAGCGCAATCCACAGGTCCGGAATCTCGGCGTCAAAAAAGGGCCGTTTTACGTCCTGGTCGGGGCGGATATGCCGTGTGTGCTGGTCGAGGCGGGGTTTCTGACCAACTCAAAAGAACGCCGTCTGCTGCTGTCTCCCGCCTACCAGAACGACTTGGCCGAGGGCATGTACCAGGGTATTGCCAAATTCCTCAGCCAACCGGACAAAAACCTGTAGGCCGGGTTGTCGATCAGGGCGTGTCGGCCTGCTGACCGGCCAGAAACATCAGCCCACAGGCCAGCCCGCAGCCGAGGCCGAGCACCAGGACGAGCCAAACGGGCTGAAACGGAATGGACGGCGCGTGGCCCGACCCGGCCAGCATGGCAAACACGAGCGGCACCGACAGAACGGTGTTGATGCGCGCGGCCAGGAGGGCAGTCCTGGCGCGTGGCGGCCGTTCCATCTCAGCACCCTCTCCCGTCTGACCGAGGGCAGCCTGGTAGATCGGCCAGATCACGAACCACACGTTCCACCACATGATCGTGCCCAGGACCACCCCACAGCTGATCCACAGCCCAGCACTCGATCCCAGCAAACCGCCCGCACCACTCAGGCCGCTGCCGAGCAAAAGATACTTCCACACCAGCAGTACGTAACCCGACAGAAAGGTCAGCATCGCCCCCCAACGAAACCACACCAGGGTAGGAAGCGTGATATGAGAGATAAGCTGGCCGCGGAGCGCGGGGCTGAGTCGGACATGGATGAAAGTCAAGAAATACAGCAGACC
>WTHE01000510.1 GCA_011523315.1 Candidatus Binatota bacterium | reverse complement strand
CCTGGTCGGTCTCGAAAATATCGACGGGGGGGACGTAGGTCCGGCCCGGGCGGGTATGTTCTTCGGTTTGGACTTCTTGTTTCTGGTGGGTCGTCAGTTCGTGCTCGGCCATCGGGCTATCCTCCTTCGTGTGGCTGGTTTGCGGCAGGGCTTCACCTAGGCCGCCTGGACCGTGATCTGGTGCGGTTTGGCGGCGGCCTGTTTGGGAATGCGCAGGGTCAGCATGCCCTGTTTGTAGGCGGCCTCGGCCTGGTCGAGGGCCAGGTCCGCCGGCAGCTGGAACGAACGCGAGAACTGGCCCGCGCTGCGCTCGCGCCGATGGTAGCTGCCGTTGGGGGCGGCTGTGGCTTCCCGCTTGCCGCTCACTGTCAGGGTCCGGTCCTGGCTCTCGATGGTGATGTCCTCGGGCGCCACGCCGGGCAGCTCGAAACGGACGACATAGGTGCCCTCGGCGTCCTGGAGGACGTTGACGGGCGGGAAGACGCCCCGACCCGACAGGGGCAGGTCAAAGCCACGCGGGTTTTCAAACACCCGGTCCACCTCGCGCTGTAAGCGCATGAGCGTGTTCCAAGGATCGCGGTTGGGGGAGAAACGAAAGAGTGCCATGGAAACCTCCTTATCTGGCTGTGGGCCATGCCTCATGAGGGTGTCTGTGGGCTGGCCCCGGTGTGTTCTGGGCCAAAGGTAGGGGCGGCGTGGACCAAGTCAAGGCACGAAACAAAAAATAATCGCTCTGTCCTGGAGTGTTGTTCATCAGACCGGAGCGCGGCTATACCCACACGAGCCGGAAAGCTCTTTAGAGAAGACCCCCGAAAACGGCCCACCGCGTCTCCCGTCTGGCGAAATCTCTGCGCTCATGTCTGCCGTTCTTGCGGGAGACGCAGCAATTTCTGCTACACTGCGCGTATGCCTGACATCACCTTTCTCCAGGACTTGGTCATCGTGTTTGGGGTTGCGGTAGTGGTCGTCGGTCTCCTGCAACGCGTCGGCTTTCCCTCGATTGCCGGGTTTATCCTGACCGGGGTCCTGGTCGGGCCGACCGGCCTCGGCTTCGTCAACGATGTCCATCAGGTCGAGGTCCTGGCCGAGGTTGGCGTCGTGCTCCTGCTGTTCGGGATCGGCCTGGAACTCTCGCTCGACCGGCTCCGCCATTTGTGGCAAGCCATCGTGCTGGGCGGGGGATTGCAGGTCGCCCTCACGGGGACGGGCACGGCCGGGGTGGCCGTGTGGTTCGGGCTGGCGCCCGGCCCGGCGATCTTCCTCGGCTGTATCGTCGCCGTCTCCAGTACGGCCGTCGTCCTGCGGGCGCTGTCCACGAGCGGTGAATTGGACGCGCCGCACGGCCGCCTGGCCGTCGGCATCCTGGTCTTCCAGGACCTGTGCGTGGTGCCGATGATGCTGGCCGTGCCCTATCTGGCCGGAGAAGGCGGCACGGGCGGGGATATCGTCGTCACGGTCGGCACGGCCCTCGTGGTCCTCGTGGGAGTGTTGCTGGCCGCGCGCCGCCTCGTCCCCCGCTTGCTCGCGGTGGTGGCTCGGACGCGTGAGCGTGAACTCTTCATTCTGAGCGTCTTTCTCGTCTGCTTCGGCATCGCCTGGGCGTTATCGCTGGCGGGCATCTCGCTGGCCCTCGGGGCGTTTCTGGCCGGGCTGGTCGTCGCCGACAGTGAGTTCCGTCACCAGGCGATGTCGGAGTTGATCCCGGCCCGCGAGGTCCTGGCCAGCCTGTTCTTCGTGTCGGTCGGCATGCTGCTGGATGTGGCCAACATCGGCGCGCAGCTGCTGGCGACCCTGGGGTTGTTGGGCGTCATCCTGGTCGGCAAGTTCGCCATTATTCTCGGCACGGCCCTGCTCCTGCGGCTGCCCTTGCGGGTGGGGATCCTGTCCGCCACCACCTTGTGCCAGATCGGCGAATTCTCCTTCGTGCTCTTGAACGCCGCGTCTGGCTTCGACCTCCTCGGCCCTGCCCTGACCCACAATCTGCTGATGGCCATCGTCCTGTCCATGCTGCTGACGCCGCTGGCCATGGCCTTCGGTCCCCGCCTGGTCGGCGGCGCGGCGTATGTGCCCTGGCTGAACCGCCTCTTGGATGCCGAGCCCCCCGGCATCGAGCTGCCCGAGCCGCCCAGCGGCCATATCATCGTGGCCGGCTATGGCCTGACGGGCCAACGCGTGTGTCGGGCTGTGCGGGAGGCAGGGTTGGCCTATGTTGCGGTGGACCGGAACCCGGACAAGGTGCGGGCGGCCCACGCCGCCGGCGACCGGGCCGTGCTCGGAGACGTGGCCCAACAGGAGGTGCTGGAGGCACTCGGCTGTCGGCAGGCCCGCCTGGTGGTCGTGAATATCAATGACACGAGTGCCGCCGAATCCGCCGTGCGGACGATTCGGGCGACCGCCCCGCACGTCGAGGTGATCGCCCGGGCTCCATACGAGATGGACATGGCGGCGCTGCGCTCCGCCGGGGCGACCGAGGTCATTACGGCTGAAGCCACAGCGAGCGCGGCGATCGTGGCAAGCTGCCGGTCGGCGCTGCGCGCGATGCAGCCACCCGCCTAGCGCCCTTCACGCTGCTGTGTCGCCCTTCGACTTCAGGCGCGAAGTCGAAGCAGGGCTGCCGGATCGCGTCCGGCAGGGCTACAGCCCAACGTGAAACGCCCTAAAAGACGGCAGTAATGCTCTTCAGCGCTTCGTCCCAATACTGCTTCCGTAGCGCCTCCACCAGCTTATCCAATTTTCGGGTTTCGGAGAGCCACTCTTTCACCCGCTCGCTGTTTCTGCTCTGGATCGCTGCCTTCCTTGTCTTGGCCACGGTCCGATACTGCTTGCGTAGAGCTTTCAGTCGCTCCTCGAATTCTTTTTCCGACATCGCTTGTGTCTCCTGTCGGGTGGAGGACTCACGCCGCGTCACTCGCCCTGGCCGGCTCGACCAGCAGCGCCGTCCGCAGTAGGGCCGCGTCCAGACCCAGCATCTGGCAGACCCAGGAGAAAGAGCCGACGCCCGTCCCGTCCCGGTCCGCAATCCAGGTCCGGGCCTCGGCCCGCAGCCGCGCCCGCCGCTGGGAGCCTGCCCCGTTCCGGCGCGTGCCGCCGTGCAGGTCGGCCAGCGCTTGCTCAAACACGGCGCCCCACAGGACTTTTTCCGCGCTCGTGCGGCCGGTGGGCGCACGGAATTGGTCGGGCAGGATGGCGTCCTCGGAGAACATCGGGTTCGTGTCCAGGTTTCGGTCTAGCATCGTTCATCTCCTTTTCTAAACCTGAGGTCGCCCGGCGTCATTTGCCAGTCCCCGCGTTCGATTTTTTGCCCGCGGCCCGCCTCCTGCTCTGTGTCGTCTCGAACGGGGGGGTGTGACACAGTGACACGAGGGGCCGGGCAGGGAGGATGAGATGGGGATATGTACCCGTCTCACAAAGCAGACGGGCTTCTGCGGGCGGTCGGCACCGAAGGCTTGCGGCCCGCTGGCGGGCTTTGATAGGCAGGACGGGACACATGACGGCGAAGATGGACGCAAGGCTTGCGGGCCGGTGGCCGAGTGTGACATTCAGACGAAGCGCCCCGCCCTCAGCGCGAAGACCACAGGAGACACGAACCATGCCGGTACAACTTCCCACTATTGACGACTTGGCCGAGCTGGCGGCCGACTACGAGTTGAGCCTGGAACTGGAGGATCTGGAGTCCTTTCAGGGCCTGATGGCGGGCAACCTGGCGTCGTATGATCGGCTCGACGAGCTGACCGAACCCAGCCTGCCGGTGGCCTATCCACGCAGCCCCGGCTGTCGTCCCCAGCCCGAGGACAACCCGCTCAACGCCTGGTACTGGCGGAGCGAAATCACCGGCGCGGCGTCCGGGCCGCTGCTGGGCAAGACGGTGGCGATCAAGGATAACGTGTGTGTGGCGGGGGTGCCGATGATGAACGGCAGCCATGTGCTGGAGGGCTATGTGCCCGAGGTCGACGCCACGATCGTGACCCGCATCCTGGAGGCCGGCGGCACAATTCTGGGCAAGGCGGTGTGCGAGAATTTCTGTTTCTCGGGGGCCAGCCATACCTGCGCCACGCCGCCGGTGCGCAACCCGCATGACCCGAGTCGGACCACCGGCGGCTCGTCAAGCGGCAGTGGCGCCCTGGTCGCGGCCGGCGAGGTGGATCTGGCGATTGGCGGCGATCAGGGCGGCTCGATCCGTATCCCGAGCAGCTGGTGCGGCATCTGCGGGCTCAAGCCGACCTATGGCCTGGTGCCGTATACCGGCGCGTTTCCGATTGAGGCCACGGTTGACCACGTCGGCCCGATGGCCCGGACCGTCGCCGACCTGGCCCTGCTGCTGGAAGTCCTGGCCGGCCCCGACGGCCTCGACCCCCGCCAGTCGGCCGGGCTGACCGGCGAGGCCTACAGCCAGGCCCTGACGGGCGATGTCCACGGGCTGCGGGTCGGGGTGGTGGCCGAGGGCTTTGGCTGGCCCGAGCTGTCCGAGGCCGATGTGGACGCCAGCGTCCGCAGCGCGGCCGACGCCCTGGCCCAGCTCGGAGCCGAGGTATCCCCGGTGTCCATTCCCTGGCACAGGGACGGGCGGCACATCTGGAACGCCATCGCCATCGAGGGCGCGACCCTGCTGATGGTGCTGGGCAACAGCATGGGCAGCAACTGGAAAGGCCACTACACCACGAGTCTGCTCGACGCCTACGCCCGGGGCCGCCGGGCGCGGGTGAACGATTTTCCGGAGACGGTCAAAAACGTCATGCTGCTGGGCCGCTACATGCAGGAGCGCTACCACGGCCGCTACTATGCCAAGGCGCAGAACCTGGCCCGCCGCCTGCGCGCGGCCTACGACCAGGCGCTGCACGGTCACGACCTGCTGCTCATGCCGACCCTGCCGATGAAGGCGACCAGGATTCCGGCTGCGGACGCCAGCCGCGAGGAGTCGGTAAGCCGCGCCCTGGAGATGATTCCCAACACGTGTCCGTTCGACGTGACCGGCCATCCGGCCATCAGCGTTCCGTGCGGCATGTCCGAGGGCCTGCCGGTCGGCCTGATGCTGGTCGGTCGGCTGGGTGAAGACGCGACCGTGCTGCGGGCGGCTGACGCGTTTCAGCGCCAGGTCTTCACCGCACCCGCGCCGTGAGGAGGCACAGCCTCAACAGACAGGAACCGCCGATGAACAAACGCATCTACTTCAACGCCTTCCACATGAACTGTGTCGTCCATCAGTCGCCCGGACTGTGGGTGCGGGACGACGACAAGATGGACCGCTACACCGACCTCGACACCTGGGTGGAGCTGGCCCGGCTGCTGGAGCGGGGCAAATTCGATGCCCTGTTTCTGGCCGACGTGATCGGGGTCTACGACGTGTACCGCGACAACCGCGAGGCAGCCCTGAGCCAGGCGGCCCAGATCCCGGTCAACGATCCCATGGTGCTGATTCCGGCCATGGCCTATGCGACCGAGCATCTCGGCTTTGCCTTTACCAGCTCGGTCTTGCAGAGCCACCCGTTCGCCTTTGCCCGGACCATCTCGACCCTCGACCATCTGACCAAGGGGCGCATCGCCTGGAATATCGTGACCTCCTACCTGGAGAGCGCCGGGCGGAGTTTCGGCCAGCCGGGCCTGCCCGAGCACGACGAGCGCTACGACATTGGCGATGAGTATCTGGCGGTATGCTACAAGCTGTGGGAGGCCAGCTGGCAGGACGACGCGGTGGTCAAGGATCGCCAGCGAGGCATCTACGCCGACCCGAGCAAGGTCCACGACGTGCGCCACGACGGCAAATACTTTCGGGTCCACGGCTGCCACCTGGCCGAGCCGTCCCCCCAGCGCACACCGGTGCTGTACCAGGCCGGCGCCTCGCCGCGCGGCCGGCGCTTTGCGGCCGAACATGCCGAGGGCGTGTTCATCAGCGCCCCCAGTCCCCAGGCTGTCGGCGCCTATATTCGGGACACACGCGGCGCAGCGGCCAAACGCGGCCGGCAGCCCGAGGACATCGTTTTCTCGACCTACCTCAAGGTCATCACCGGCGGCACCGAGGCCGAGGCGCGCCGCAAGTACGAGGATTTCTTTGAGCAGGTCAGCTACGAGGGCGCGCTGGCCCTGCTCAGCGGCTGGTCGGGCATTGATTTTGGCCGCTACGATCCCGACCAGGAGTTGGAGTATGTAGAGACCAACGCGGTGCGGACGCTGATGCAGATGTTCGCCAGAACCGACACCACGCGGCGTCGCTGGACCATGCGCGACTTGGCCAAATACGTCGGCATCGGCGGCGGCGGGCCGGTCCTGGTCGGTGCGCCCGAGCAGATCGCCGACGCCTTGCAGGACTGGATCGCCGTTGGCGTGGACGGCTTCAACCTGGCCTATGCGATTACGCCGGGCACCTTTGAAGACTTTGTGGACGGTGTGGTGCCGGTCTTGCAGCAGCGTGGCATGATGCAGCGCGAGTATCAGGACGGCACCTTCCGGGAGAAGCTGTTCGGGCGGGGCCGGGCCCGCCTGGCCGCCCCGCACCCGGCCGCCCTGGCCCGGCGCGCGCTTGAACCGCGGATTGAGACGCCGGCAGAGGCTGGGACGCCCACTCCGCTCGCGGCAAAATAACGGCAGACAGGAGGCAGACTATGGCAACACGACAATCGCCCATCGACTATGAGGCGCTGGTCAAAAACGACCGGATTCACGGCCGGGTGTATACCGACCCCGACATCTTCGAAGAAGAGATGACCACAATTTTTCATCGCGGCTGGGTGTACGTCGGCCATGCCGGCGAAATCCCGCAGCCGGGCGACTTTCGGGTGACCCGGATCGGCCGCCAGTCGGTCATCATGGTCCGCGATGACGCGGGACAGGTCCGGCTGCTGATGAACCGCTGCCCGCATCGGGCCAACGCCGTGTGTCAGACCGAGCGGGGCAATGCGAGCGCCTTTCGCTGCGCCTATCACGGCTGGACGTTTCGCCGGAACGGCGAGCTGGCCAGCGTGCCCTACCAGGACGGCTACGACGCGTCGTTTCGCAAAGAAGATTTTGGGCTGCGTCGGGTGCCGCGGGTTGACTCCTATCGCGGCTTTGTGTTCGGCAGCCTGAGCCCGGCCGGCATGACCCTGGACGAGCATCTGGGCCAGGCCAAGGAGCAGATCGACCTGTTTGTCGAGCAGTCGCCCCAGGGTGAGATCAAAGTTCGCTCGGGCATCCACAAGTATGGCTATGCGGCCAACTGGAAGTTTCAGATCGAGAACGCCATGGACGGCTATCATCCGAACTTTGTCCATCAGGCCTTCTTGCGGGCGATTCAGAAGCGGACCGGCATCAAGGTCGATACCTTCTCGGGCAATTCCATCGGCCTGACCCGTGATTTTGGCAACGGCAACGTCATGCTCGACTATCGGCCCAACAATAAGGCCAACCGGGAAAAGATGATGTCGCTGCTGCCGACCACCGCCGGCGGGAGTGACTACGAGGAGTCGCTGGTGGCGGCCTACGGCAAAGAACGAGCCGAGGAAATTCTGATTGCCGGCGGTACCCACCTGCTGGTGTTTCCCAACCTCATCCTGATCGGGGTGCAGATCCGGGTGGTCCAGCCGCTGTCGATTGACCAGACCGAGGTGTTTCTGTACCCGACCCTGCTCGAGGGCGTGCCCCACGAGCTGAACCTCAAGCGCCTTCGTGGCCATGAGGCGTTTTACGGGCCGGCCGGCTCGGGTGCGCCCGACGATCTGGAGATGTTCGAGCGCAACCAGATCGGGCTGAGCGCCGAAGTCGACCCGTGGCTGCTGATCGCCCGCGGCCTGCACCGTGAGCGCCGTGAGCCGGACGGCACGCTTGTCGGCCACATGACCGACGAGGTGACCCAGCGCGGCATCTGGCGGCACTGGAAGAAGCTCATGACCCACGCTGCCGGAGCGGCGACCCAGCCGCGGCGGGCCAGCGGGGGCGCGTGACACAGGCAGTCGTGATGACAACCGATAAGACAAGGAGAGCACGCTTGCCGACCGTGGACCGCCACCAGATCGAGAATTTCCTGTACCGTGAGGCGCGGCTGATGGACGAGCACGCCTACGACGAATGGCTGGCGCTGTGGGCCGAGGACGCCCTGTACTGGGTGCCGAGCAACGACGACGATATGGACCCCAGCCAGCAGGTGGCGATCATTTACGACCATCTGCCCCAGCTCCGGGATCGGATCGAGCGGCTCAAGGGCGGGGCGGCCTACTCGCAGGACCCCAGATCGCGTTTGCGCCGGGTGGTCTCCAACATCGAGATCGAGGCGGCCGACAACGGTGAGGTTCTCGTTTACTCGAACTTCAACCTGACCGAGCTGCGCCGCAGCAAACAGGATACCTTTGCCGGGCGGACGATCCACCGCCTGCGTGCCGACGCCGACGGCCTGAGGATGGTGTCGAAAAAGGTCTTGCTGGTGAATAATG
>WTHE01000633.1 GCA_011523315.1 Candidatus Binatota bacterium | reverse complement strand
GCCGCTCAAGCGTCTGATAGCGCTGTTCCACTTCGGCTAATTTTTCCCCTAAATTGATGGCTTCGCTCATACGACTGCCTCGGTTGGTACGGGTGGGGTGGGAGCAAACACAAAAAAGACACGCGAGACCTCGCGTGTCTTGTCAGGCAGGCAGGGTGGGGGCAGCTAGTCTTCGGCCTGTTCCTCTTGCTTGAGCCCGTAGCGGCGACGGAAACGTTCGACCCGGCCTGCCGTATCAACGATGCGCTGTTTGCCGGTGTAGAACGGATGGGAGGCGCTGGAGATATCGAGCTTATACAAGGGGTAGGTCTTGCCATCTTCCCATTCGATGGTATCGTTTGTTTCCACGCACGAACGGGTCAGAAAGGCGTACTCTGCCGATGCGTCTTGAAAAACGACCGGTCTATATTCTTCCGGGTGGGTATTCTGTTTCATGACCAACCTCCGTCTGCTCAGTCCGACCAGTATTACCACCTCACCCGCAGGCTGGCAACTGAAGCGCGGTGTGGGTATGTAAGGGAGATCGGGATGGCAAAAGTGTGGTTTGTCCGGCGGGAAAACCGCCCGGTGGCCTTAGGCGGTCGGCCGGCCTATGAGACGTCTTTTGAGGATATCGTCTGGCCCTTGGATATTGGCGTACACCGTTTCCAGGCGACGCAGCCACCGGCTGTTGATGCGGCCACCCAGCCGCCCGGCCCGGAATTTGTTGCCCAGGACATGGTGTGGGTCGAACTCACCCCGGCCGATGTGCCGGCCGGCTCAAGCTACCGGGTCGGTTTCTATTCGTCGCCGTATTCACCCAAGACTGCGGTTGCGCGCCTGGGGGAGCCGTGGGCGTCTTGAATTGCTGCGTCGCTCAGGAACCGATCTGGCTTCAGATCGCGCCTGCGGCCTGGGCCGCCTCAATCTCCTTGTCCCCGTAGCCGACCAGTTCCCTGAGGATTTCCTCGGTATGCTGGCCAAGCTGCGGCGAGGTCTTCACCTCGACCGGTGAGTCGGACAGCTGCAGCGGGCAGCCGACGGTCTTGAAGCTCCCGCGTTGCGGGTGCTCGACCTCAACCATCATGCCCCGTGCGGCCAGCGACTCATCGTCGAGCAACTCGCGCATGTCGAGAACCGGGCCGCAGGGCACGTTGACCTCGTTGAGGAGCCGCATGGCCTCGTACTTGGTGTGTTGCTGGGTCCATTCCTCGACCATGGCAAAACACTCGTCGAGGTGGGGCAGGCGGGCCTCCGGCGTGGCGTACTCCGGATGGCCGACAAGCTCGGCGCGTCCGATCAGCGTCATCAGCGGCTCCCAGACCTGCGCCTGCATGACGACATAGATGTAGTCGTTGGGGCCGCCGGGCCGACATCTGAGCGCCTTGCCCGGATGGCCACCCCCGGACGCGTTGCCGGAACGCGGCACCGCCTCGCCGAAGGGCTGGTGGGGATATTGGGGATATTCCTTCAGGGGACCCTGGGCGAGCCGTTGCTGGTCGCGCAGCTTGACCCGGCACAGGTTCAGCACGGCGTCCTGCATGGCCACCTCGACCCGCTGACCGCGCCCGGTTTGCTCCCGCTGGAAGAGGGCTGCCAGGACGGCGGCGACGAGGTGCATGCCGGTCCCCGAATCCCCGACCTGGGCGCCCGTGGCGGTCGGCGGGCCATCGTCCCAGCCGGTTGTGCTCATGGCCCCGCCCATGGCCTGAGCGACGGGCTCGTAGGCCTTACAGTCCACGAACGGACCGGAACCAAAGCCCTTGCCCGAGGCATAGATCAGGCGCGGATTGATGGTCTGGATGACATCCCAGCTGAAGCCCTGGCGGTCCATCGCGCCAGGGGCAAAATTCTCCACCAGCACATCACACACCTCGATAAGCTTGCGGAAAATCGCCCGACCTGTGTCGGTCTTGGTGTTGATGGTGATGCTGCGCTTGTTGCAGTTGAGCATGGTGAAATACAGGCTGTCGATGTCGGGCAGGTCGCGGAGCTGCTGGCGGGTGATATCACCCCGGCCCGGCAGTTCGACCTTGATGACATCGGCACCCAGCCAGGCCAGGATCTGGGTCGCAGAAGGCCCCATCTGGACGTGGGTCATGTCCAGAACACGGATTCCGTTCAAGGCTTGTGCCATGCGCTTCCTCTGGGTTACGACTGAATAAAATCCCGGACCAAGCCTGAGACACGGCCTAGCTGCTCCAGCTGGGGCAGGTGACCGGCCTGCTCGATCATGGCAATCTGCGAGCCGGTGATTCGGCTGCCAAACTCCTGGGCGTAGACCGGGGGCACGAGCTTGTCGTCGTTGCCCCACACGATCAGGGTCGGCGATACAATCCGATGGATGCGCTTCTTGAGCCCCTTATCCGGGATCGGCCAGATAAATTTTCCTGTGCAGGCCAGAGCCCAGGTGAGACGAATCTGGGCGTCCTGGGCGGCCCGCTCGTCCTCGGGCACGTGCAGCAGCTGCTGGGCGAGCGGACTGCTGGGGTCGGAGAAGGCGGCCTGGACCACCTCTTCCATGGGCAGGATCATCCAGTTCTTGACCGGGCTGTCGTCCCGCCACAGGCCAACCGGGCTCAGCAGCACGAGTTTGCCGACCCGCTGCGGGTAGCAGGCCGCAATCTCGGCCCCGACCATGCCGCCAAACGAGTGGCCGATGAGCGTCGGGTTTTGCAGTCCGAGCTGCTCGAACAGCTCGTCGTAATACAGCACCAGATCCCACAGATTATCCAGGGCCTTGATGCCGTCCGGGTCGCCTGCGGTAGTGCCGGGATGCTCGGGCGCGTAGACCGTGAAATGTTCGGCCAGCCCGTCCAGAAACGGGTCCCAGTCGAGCCCGTAGGCGCCGTGCAGGAACACCACCGGCGGGCCGCTGCCGGCGATCTGAACTTTTGGCTTGATCTGGTCTTTCCAGACGCTGACGCTGCGTTCGTGGACTGCCACCATGTGTCCGTCTCCTTACAGCGCGGCCAGCGTGGACTGGCGTTTAGTGCGCAGCTTTTCCGGCCACCAGTGGTTCTCCCACTCGTCGTCCCAGGTGTCGTGGATGTGGGGCATGACTTCGCGGGTGAACATGTCGATGTTCTTGAGGGTCAGCTCGTGCGGCATGGAGCCGATGTGCAGCAAGACCATCAGGTTGCCGACGCGCAGCTTCTTGATGGCGTCGGTCAGCAGGTCACGCACGGTGGACGGACCGCCGGCAATCACAAAGCCCTCATCGACAAAGTCCTTGAACTTCCAGTTGGGAATGTCATCCAGTTTATCAAAATAGCTCTTGAAGATGCCCTTGCGGACGTTGTTTTCCAGGCTCCGGTAGTCCTGGTGGCCGGGCGGGAAAAAGAATTCGGCCGGGATGTGCAAGGACTTGTTGTAGAAGTACTGCATGTGCTTTTCGTACAGCTGTTCGGCTTTGGCGTCGGACTCGGCCACGGCCACCAGTTGCAGAAAACCGGCTCGGAAGGGGTTGGGTTCGATGCCGCGCTCGTCGATGAACTGCCAGAAGCCGTCCATCACGCCCCGGCCGGCCTTGGGACCGTAATAGCTCAAAAAGCAGTAGCAGTGGTTGTGCTGGGCGGCGAACTCCCAGGTGCTGAGGCTGCCCAGTCCCGGCACCCAGACCGGCGGGTGGGGCTGCTGGATGGGCCGCGGCCAGACGTTGACCATGGGCAGCTGGTAGTATTTGCCGTTCCAGGCGAAGATGTCCTCGGCGGTCCAGGCTTTGAGGATCAGGTCGTGGGCTTCGTAGTAGCGCTCGCGCTGCTCAATCGGGGTGATACCCGCGCACAGGGTGGCGTCCATGGCCGTGCCCAGCGGCATGCCGGCAACCAGGCGGCCGCCGCTGATGGTATCCAGCATGCCGTATTCTTCGGCCACCCGGGTGGGTGGGTTGGTCGTCGGCAGGGTGGAGCCCATTTGGACTACCGCCACGTCCATGCCGTTGGTGGCCCGAGCCATGACTGAGCCCATCAGGTTGGGGTTCGGCATGAAGCCATAAGCGTTCTGGTGATGCTCGTTGACGCATATGCCGTCCATGCCGGCTTTTGCGGCATAAATCAGCTCGTCCAGCGTCCAGTTATAGTATTGGCCGACCTTTTCGGCATCGCCCAGTTCGGTCCAGGGCGGATCGACCCAGACAGAGTGGTAGCGCTGTTCAAAATCGTCCGGCAGGTCCCGGTAGGGCATCAGGTGAAACATGGATACCTTCATGGCGAGCCTCCTTTGGCGGTGTCGGCTAGACCATACCAAGTGTGTGGCGTCTTGACTAGGCGCGCTTCAGGCCACAGCCGTGCAGGGCTGCACTTCTCGGGCGACTCGGGCACCGATTGCGTCCTCGGCCACATCCATGTCGTAGCGGCTCTGGAGGTTCAGCCAGTAGCGCGGACTCTGCTTGAAGTAGCGTCCCAACCGCAGGGCGAGTTCTGCCGTAACGGGACGTTTCCCGTGGACGAGATAGCTGATCCGCATGGCGGGCACGCCAATGTCTCGGGCGAGGCCAGCCTGAGTCAGGCCGAGTTCGTCCAACAGTTCTTTGAGGTAGATACCCGGATGTATCGGGGCAAGACGGGCTTTGGTCATAGTGCCTCCCTAATGGTAATCCACGATCTCGACGTGCTCTGCGTGCCCATTGCGCCATACGAAGCAGATCCGCCATTGGTCATTGACACGAATACTGTGCTGGCCTTTGCGGCTGCCTTTCAAGGCTTCCAGTCGGTTCGAGGGGGGGAGGCGGAGATCATCCAAGCTGAGAGCAGCATCAATGGCGTTGAGCTTCATAAACGCACGCTGTTGAATGTTACGCGGAAATTTCCGAGCGAATTGACGCCCGAAGATTTTTTCCGTCTCGGTATTACGAAACGACCGAATCACGCCCGAGGATAAACAAATCGTTTATCAAGCGTCAAGGGGAACGTTGTTTGTGTCCGGTTCAAGGGTGTTGTTATCGAACCCGATCACGAGAGAGCCGCCATCGTAATTTCTTAAGGCGAGAGCAGTTTTTACGATTTTTTCCTTGCCCTCGGGAGAGGCGGGGTCGATCCATCGTTTAAGCTCGACCGAGAGGCTTTCACCGGGCCTGTCTACCAATGCTTGGATTCGTGAGGAATCCATATCACTCATGACGATCCTCCTCCGCCTGCTCCGCGCTACATGTACGCTACCAAGTGTGTCGTACCTTGGCTAGGCGACTTTCCAGCCCGTTTGCACGACAGCGGTGAAAGTCGATTCAGGAACTGCCCGGTTCTGCGCGGGGCGGGCCGGACAGCAGGAAATCTGTCCAGCTGACCGCCGTCACGCCTAAACGTGTGGCCAGTTCTTCAGCGCCCACGGCGGTAATGACTAGGGGGCGATAGCCCGGATAACGACGGCAGAATTCGAGTACACCGCGCAACTCTGCGGACTCGAAGGGACTGGTTTTGATCTCGATCGCCCACGCGCCCCAGCTCCCGTCAATGATCCCATCCACCTCAAGGGGCTCCTCGCGCCAATAGCGGACGCGCTGGCCCGTATTCCAGGCCCAGGCCAGACACGCATTCTCGACCCAGCGTCCAAATCGAGCTGGGTCACGGTTCGGCTCCGGTGGCCCAAGCGGGTGAAGGGCCGACAGTATCGCATTATTCAGGATAAGCAGTTTGGGGGGAGCGGCCCGCCGCCTATGTTCCTGCCTGCTGAGCTTTTCCAGGCCCACGACCAAATAGGCTTCTTCAAGCAGGGCCAGATAATGGGCGATGGTTTCCAGGGCGCCCCGATCCTGGAGTTGGCCCTGGAGCTTTTGGAGTGAAACGATCTGGGCCGGCATACTGGCCGCAAGCGCAAAGATCTGACGCAGCAGGCCCGGACGGCGAATCATCCCCAGGGCCAGAACATCCCGTCCCATCGCGGGCTCAATAATGGCATCCCGGATGTAGGCGCTCCAGCGGCCGGGGTCGTTCACCAGTGGAAAGGCTCCGGGGTAGGATCCAAGCTGTACGCTCAGGAACGCCGCCCGTTCAGGACTTAGCTGAAAGCTATGTTGGAGGGCCGAGGCTGACCAGTGGCTTAGGGTCAAGCGTTCAAAGCGCCCGGCCAGACTCTCCCTCGCGCCGCTCCCGAGGCGGAGGGCAGAGGAGCCGGTGACAACGACATGGAGCGGGATGTTTCGGCGTCGGAGGCGATCATACTGCCCTTTGAGTCGGGCACTCCAGTCTGACACATGCTGAATTTCATCAATGAACAGCACTCCTGTGCCGTGGCGACACGCTGCTTCGGCCTCAGACCAGGCACGCTCCCAAAAGCCCGGAAGATTCGCCTGTGGATCGTCACCCGCAACATAGCTGGTCGCTTCGCCAAGCTGCGTGGCCAAATCGAGGGCCAGGGTTGTCTTGCCCACCTGTCTCGGGCCGGTCAGGATCTGGATGCGTCCGGGGACTGGTTCCTGGAGGCGCTGTAGCAACACCTGCCGGCACTCGAAGTAGTCCAGCTTGAATTCTTTGTCAATCATACTCGAATAATTATTCGAGTATGATTGGATAATCAAGGCATAGAAGGGAGGATGACTGGCTCCTTCCTATGGCCGGCGGAGCGGTTCAGCAGGCCATGGGCGCTGCTCCTACTTTGGCAGGAATCCGGCCAGGGCTTCCTGCATGACGGAATCAACAGCCTTGATTGACGGACGCTGGCCGAGCAGGTCGAGATACGCGCCCAGTCCCGGCAGGTCGTCGGCGATGTCCCAGTCGTAAATTTTTGTGGTGTGCAGGTTGGTGAAACGCAGCTGAAAATAAGCCGCGATATCGGCAAAGGTGAAGGTGTCGCCGGCGATATAGGGCGCGAAGCGGGCCAGCTGCTTGAGCGCCCGCAGGCCCTTGTCCAGGTCAGGCCGGGCCTGCTCATAGACGGTTTGATCGACCGGTGCGCCAAAATACACGCTCGGCAGATGCCGCCGGGCTGGCGCGTCGAGATACAGCTCCACCACGCGGATAATTTCTTTGGTTTTGGCCTTGGCCCAGGCATCGCTCGGGTACAGCGCGGGCTGGGGCTGGATATCTTCGAGATAATCGAAGATGACGTTCGTCTCGCTCAGGGGCGTGCCATCGACCTCGATGTACGGCACCTTGCCCATCGGGCTGAGCGCCAGCACCTCGGGCTCCTGGCTGGGCATGACCGAGACTTCTTCAAACGGAACGTTCTTCTCCACAAAGGCCGCTTTGGCCGTGCTGAAATAGTTGCTCAGGTTGATGCCGTACAGCTTAATCATGATGAGCCTCCTCTGAGAGCTGCCTTGCTGGCGTAGATTCGGATCAGCCTAGCGTAATCCGCCGACTGAGGCCAATGGTATCCACAGAGTGGGGGCACGGCGTGAGCTGACCGATGTTCTCGGACCTCAGTCTACGGGTTCATCCGGGAGCTGAGCACCGTGCCACACGCCTACGACCCAGACTGTGTTCTGTTCTGGACGGTAGAAAAAGCGATACGGAGCAACGATGACTTCCCGGTAGGGTAGTTCTGGAAACTCGGGAATGATTCTGCCGGAGTCTGGAAATTGTCCAAGCCGGCGGAGAATCTGCTCGGCGCGTTGGCGGAACTGTCTTGCCGCTCCTGGGTTGTCGCGACGGATATAGGTCATGGCAGCCAGGAATTGTGCCCGAGCAGATGGCGTGAACTGAACGGTCACTCGTCTTCAGCCTCGAGCAGTGCATCGGCCTCGGCAAGCACCGTGTCCAAGTCGATACCATGCCCTTCCATAATTTCTTTTTCTCCCTGAGCGAGGAGCCTGAGCAGCTGTCGTTCAGACTCTGCCCGCTGATAGGCTTCTGCACTCAGTAATACTGCTGCGGCTCGTCCTCGTTGGGTGATGACAAACGGTTCGTGTGACTGGCTCACCCGCTTCAGCACCGACGCCGCATCTTGGCGCAGATCAGTAACGGGTATGATATGGGGCAACCTCGCCATAAAAAATCCTTTGTGAGACGTTTGGACGTATGGCTAAGTGTAGTATTGGACGTGCGATTGGGCAAGAGCTCACTCGCCCTCGAACAGTGCCCGGACATGGGGTTCGGGCAGCGGCTGGGTCGCTTTGGAGACGACAAAGGTAAAGGCAACCGAGACGAGTGCGCCGAGCGCTGCGCATGAGAATGGGCTGGGTCCCTCGACGTACAGCCAGGTGACGCCGGTGTGCAGCAGGCCGGGTGAGAACCAAGCCGGATCCAGCAGCTGGATGTGCAGAATGAAAAAGGTGACAAAGCCACTGACCAGGCCGGCGTAGGCGCCCGCCCGGGTGACGCCGCGCCACAGCGCGCCTACCACCAGTGGGCCGGCAAAGGCCGCCATCAGCCCGCCATTGCCGATCCAGACAATCAGGGCGATGTTGGTCTCGATCAAGGCCCAGGCCAGGGCCGTGCATAGCAGCAGGACGACCACGGTTGACATCCGGCTGATGGAAAGAACCGTGCGGTCGAGCCGCGCGGCGCTCGGCGGCCGTTTCAGGAGCGACACCACG
>WTHE01000659.1 GCA_011523315.1 Candidatus Binatota bacterium | reverse complement strand
TATCGGCCCAGTCCTGGGCTTCGAGTCCGCCGGCGCCGGGGCGCAGGCTGACGATCGCGTTGTGGCTGTCGTGCTCACCGCCGAGCAGCTGGTGCAGCTCGGCCGTGCTGACGGCCTGACCAATCTCGACCAGTGCGGTTTCGACCTCGTCGGTCGCCTCGGCATCGCCGGCCTCGGCCATCTCAAAGAAGACCAGGGCGTCGGCCAGCGCCTGCTGCTGCGTCTTCCAGTCGCCGACCGTATCGCGCAGCGCGGCGCGCTCTTTGAGGACAGCCTGGGCCGTGTCCTGGTCGTGCCAGAATTCGTCAGCGCCGATCAGTTCTTCGAGCGCGGCGATGCGGGTCTCTTTGGTGGCAATGTCAAAGATGCCTCCCGAGATTGTCCACCCGGGTCTGGAGGTCAGTCAGTTTTTCCTTCAACTCGGCCAGCATGTGGTCCTCCCTTGCGGACGTGGCGTTGGTAATACCTCACAGAGCGATATCCTAGCATACCCAGACAGCTGAGGGCACACAGGTGCGCGAAGATGTCGCCATACCTGGTATAAAAGCTGGTCACCCGAGGCCAGCTGAGGTCTTCGACAAAGAACGTCGTCTCATTCAGCTGTGTGCGGGTTTGCACCGCGCCCGTCACATCGACCACGGCGGAAATGCCGGTGTTGGCCGCCCGGACGAGCGGCACCCGGTTTTCCACCGCGCGCAGGGCTCCCATCATCAGGTGTTGATACGGGGCGGCGGTCCGGCCGAACCAGGCGTCATTGGTGATATTCACCAGAAAGGTGGCTCCGCCTTCAACAAAGCGGCGAGCCAGGTCCGGAAAAATGCTCTCGTAGCAAATCAGGACGCCAAAGGCGTGCGGGGGCAGCGGAAAAACGGTCGGCGTGGTTCCGGGGGCAAAGTCGCCAATGCCTTCGACGAGTTTATCCAGAAAAAACAGAAAGCTGTCCTGAAAAGGGATGAACTCCCCGAACGGGGTGAGAATGATCTTGTCATAGCGGTCCACGACCTCGGCTTCGGCGGACAGCAGGTAGGCCCGGTTGAACAGGGTGACGCGGCGCGGGCCGCGCTCGAAGGCGGGGCTGCCGAACAGCAGCGGGGTTTTCATTTCGCGGGCCAGACCGAGAATCCGGCCGCGGTAGGTATGGTCCGACTGAAAGAAGAAGGGCACTGCGGTTTCCGGCCAGACAATCAGCCCGGTGTCCTGGGCGGCGGCCTGGCGCGTCATCCGGGCGTAGCGGGCGATTGTTTCGGCCTGAAAGGCTGGTCGCCATTTTTCGTCCTGTTCGATGTTGCCCTGGACGACACCGACGCGCAGGCGCTGGTCGTGGGGCAGGCTGGCCAGCTGAGCACGGCGCCACGAACCCCAGGCCATGACGCACAGGATGAGGGCGACCGTCCCCACCAGCAGCCGCCCGCGTCCGGGGCCGCGCTTATAGGCCAGGGTGAACACGACCAGGTTACCGAAGATGACCAGGGCCGAGATGCCATACACGCTGGTCAGCTCGGCGATCTGGATCAGGTTCAGCGACCGATGTTGCGAATAGCCCAGGCTAACCCACGGAAAACCGATGAAGAAAAACGACCGTAGCCACTCCAGGCTGACCCACAGCAGGGGTCCAAAAATCAGGAGCCATCGCCAGTTGCCCTTACACCAGCGAACGCCCAGGGCAAAGGCGCCGGTGTAGGCGGCCAGAATGCTGCACATCAGGAACAGGGGGATGACGGCAACGACCGGATGGATATTGCTGTACAGACCGATGGTGTGCACGACCCAGTAGACGCTGCACAGATAGAAGCCCATGCCGCCCAGCCAGCCGTAGAAAAATGCCTGGCGCAGGGAGCCTGCCCACACCACCCAGACCAGGGGAACAAAGGCGACCCAGGCTATCAGGCCGAGATCGGCTTTGGGAAAGGCGAGCGACAGCAGCATGCCGCTGGCAAAGACCAGGGCGGTCTGCCTGGAGTACAGCAGGGACAGCATGGTGAGGTCTTCAGAGCCGGGCCTTGAGTTCGCGTTCCTTGCGTCGCATCCGCCTCGCCGCGCTGGCCGAGACCTCGTGGTCGTAGCCCACCAGGTGAAGGATCCCGTGAATCAACAAGCTCTGGAGTTCTTCCGCCAGGCCGACGCCACGGCCGGCAGCCTGGCGGCTGGCGGTCTCGACCGAGATGATGACATCGCCGAGCAGAAACGGGCACGTTGCGTCGGCTAAGGGAAAGGACAGCACATCAGTCGGGCTGTCCTGGTGGCGGTACTGACGGTTGAGACGGCGGATCTGCGGATCGCTGACCAGGGCGATGCTGAGTTCGGCCGGGGTCTGTCCCAGATGACGGAGGATCGTCCTGGCCCAGCTGCGGAGCACGGTCCGACTCACCGTCGGTGTTGTTCCGCAGATGTCGATGACGAGTCCCGGCTTGGCGCTGCCGGCGGCGGTCTCGGCGGGCGTGTCTGGTCTGCTCTCGTTTTTCTTGGTCGCGTTCATAGGCGCTAATCACATCCTGGACCAGCCGGTGGCGGACCACGTCCTTTTCGGTGAACAGGGTAAACTCGATGCCGTCAATATTGCGCAGAATGGAGCGCGCCTCTTTGAGACCGGACCGGGTGCCGGGCGGCAGATCGATCTGGGTGATGTCACCGGTGATGACCGCCTGCGAGCCATAGCCGAGGCGGGTCAGGAACATCTTCATTTGCTCACTCGTGGTGTTCTGGGCCTCGTCCAGAATGACAAAGGAATCGTTGAGCGTCCGGCCGCGCATGAACGCCAGGGGCGCGACCTCGATCGTGCCGCGTTCGATCATTTTTCGCGCCCGGTCAAAATCGACCATGTCGTACAGGGCGTCGTACAGGGGCCGGAGATAGGGGTTGATCTTTTCGGCCAGGTCGCCGGGCAGAAAGCCGAGTTTTTCCCCGGCTTCGACCGCCGGCCGGGTGAGAACCACCCGGCTCACCTTCTGCTTCATGAGGGCGGCGACCGCGACGGCCATGGCCAGATAGGTTTTTCCGGTGCCTGCCGGACCGATGCCGAACACGATGTCGTGGCTGCGGATGGCGTCGATGTACGACTTTTGGGCCAGGCTTTTGGGCGTGATCGTGCGGCGTTTGGACGAGATATAGACGGTATCCAGAAAGATGTCGCGCAGCTTGGCCGACCGGTTGCGGCTCAGGATGCGAATGGCGTAGTCAACGTCGCTGGGATAGACCGGATAGCCGCTTTTAATCAGGCCGTACAGCTGGGTCGCCACCCGGCCGGCGAGCTCGCGCTGGTGGTCCTCGCCGGCGATGTTCAGACCGGAACCCGTGGCCGAGATTTTCACCCCCAGCGCTTTTTCCATGCCGCGCAGGTGGGCGTCCTGGTTCCCCAGCAGGTCGCGGAAGAAACGAGGATCGTCAAACTCCAGGTGGGACGTGTCTCGGAGGTGATGCTCCATAGGGCTCCGGGCTGGTGTGTCGTCTCAAGACAGGGGAAGGCTGACCGTCTCATCGAGCGATCAGCGTTCCTCCGTAGCGTGCTCAATCAGCTCATACACCTTTTGCAGCGCTTCATCCAGCCGGGCGGGATTTTTACCGCCGGCCTGGGCAAAGTCCGGCCGGCCGCCACCACCGCCACCGATGATCGGAGCGAGCTGTTTGATCAGCGCCCCGGCCTGATAGCGCTCGGTCACGTCTTTGCTGACCGCCGCCAGCAGACTGACCCGCTCGTCTTTGACCAGACCCAGCACGATGACTCCCGGCTGGAGTTTATCGCGCAGCCGGTCGGCCATCTCCCGCAGCCCGGCGGCATCGACCCCCTCGACCCGGCTAGCCAGAACGTTGACGCCGTGCAGCTGTCGCGCCTGGCCGAGCAGCGCATCGCTCTGCGAGCCGGCCACCTGGCTTTGCAGCTCGGCCAGCTGCTTTTCCAGCTCGCGCTGTTGGGCCAGCAGGCGGGAGATCTTGGCGGTCACGTCTTCTTCCGCGCCCTTGACCAGTGTCCCGACTTCTTTGAGCAACTGCTCTTTGTGGCGCACCCAGTCGAGGGCGGCCTCGCCTGTCGTGGCTTCGACGCGCCGCACCCCGGACGCCACGCCGCTCTCGGCCCTGAGTTTGAACAGACCGATATCGCCGGTGCGGCCGACATGGGTGCCGCCACACAGTTCGGTTGAGAAGTCGCCCATCTGGACTACGCGGACGATCTCGCCGTACTTTTCGCCGAAGAAGGCCAGGGCGCCGCTTTTGAGCGCCTCGTTGAGGGACATCTCCGCGCTGCTGACCTCGGCGTTGTCGCGGATATGGGTATTGACCAGGGTCTCGATGTGGGCCAGCTCGTCCGGTTTGACCGGACTGGTATGGGTAAAGTCGAAACGCAGGCGGTCCGGGGTCACCAGGGAGCCGGCTTGGCGGACGTGGCTGCCCAAGACCTGTCTGAGGGCGGCGTGCATCACGTGGGTGGCCGAGTGGTTGAGCCGCGTCGCCTCGCGCCGCGCGGTGTCGAGGATGAGACGCACCCGGTCGCCGGGCTGAACCGCCCCACGGCTGACCCGACCGCGATGGACCGTCAGCAGCGGCTGGGGCTTCTGGGTATCGAGAATCTCGACACGATCACCCCGGGTGGTCTCCAGGCGGCCGCTATCCCCCACCTGACCACCCGATTCGCCATAAAAAGGCGTCTCGGCGGTGACAATCTCGACCGCTTGCCCCTGACCGACCGGACCGCCGCGCGATTCTCCGTCGACCAGCACGGCCAGGATCTCGGACTCCCACTCGGTAATCCGGTCGCCGACAAAACGGGAGTGCAGATCCGTCAGACCGGTGTTGATATACACGAGGTCTTTCTGGCTCTGGCGGGCGCGGCTGCGCTGCTGTTCCATGGCCCGCTCAAAACCGTCCCGATCAAGCCCAAACCCCTCGGAGGCCAGAAAGTCTTCGGTCAGGTCCAGCGGGAAACCGTAGGTATCGTACAGGCGAAAGGCAATCTCCCCGGACAGGCGGGTAGCCGAACCGGCGCGCAGGCTGCCGATCTCCTGCTCCAGCAGGCTCAGGCCCCTGCCCAGGGTGTCGGAAAAGCGCTCTTCCTCGGTGCGGATGACCTCGCTGAGATAGTCCCTGCGCTCGCTCAACTCGGGATACGCCTGACCCATCAGCGATACCACGCTGTCAACAACGCGCCACAAAAAGGGCTGCTCAAAGCCGATCAGACGCCCGTGGCGCAGAGCCCGGCGCATGATGCGGCGCAGCACATAGCCCCGGCCGTCGTTGGTTGGCACGACGCCGTCGGCAATCGCAATCGCGGCCGCCCGGGCATGGTCGGCAATGACCCGAAAGGAAATGTCGCTGTCCGGAGCAGTGCCATAGCGCATCGTGCTGAGCGCTTCGGTGGCGCGGATCACGTCGCGCAGCAGGTCAGAGTCGTAATTGCCCGGCACGTCCTGGAGGACTGCGGCGACGCGCTCCAGACCCATGCCGGTATCCACATGGGTGGCCGGCAGATCGTCGAGCGAGCGGTCGGGGTTGCGGTTGTACTGAATGAACACCAGATTCCACAGCTCGATAAAGCGGGGGCAGTCGGCGTTGACGCCGCAGGTGTGGCCCGGGGTGTTGGCCAGCTCGCACGACCCCGGCCCCCGGTCGATGTGAATCTCGGAGCACGGTCCGCACGGCCCGGTCTCGCCCATCTCCCAGAAGTTGTCTTTTTCTCCAAAGCGCAGAATCTGGTCCGGGTTGATGCTGGTCCGCGTCCGCCACAACTCGTCGGCCTCATCGTCGGTGGTATACACGCTGGCCCACAGCTGCCCGGAGGGCAGATTCCAGACCTCGGTCAGCAGTTCCCAGGCCCAGCCAATGGCTTCGGCTTTGTAGTAATCGCCAAACGACCAGTTGCCGAGCATCTCAAAGAAGGTGTGGTGATAGGTATCGCGGCCGACTTCTTCGAGGTCGTTATGTTTGCCCGACACCCGCAGACACTTCTGGGAATCAACCACCCGGCTGTGGGCCGGCTGTTCCATGCCCAGAAAGATATTCTTGAACGGCACCATGCCCGCATTGGTGAACAGGAGCGTCGGATCGCTGGCTGGAATGATAGACGCGCTGGGCACGATGCGATGGCCCCGGTCGGCAAAAAAACGCAGAAAACTGTCTCGAATCTCGTTTCCCGTCATGGCTCGTCTTCTTTCGGCCGCTGGGCTCACTCGACCAAAAGGGGGTCAATGACGACGACCTCGTCTACGTGAGATTATCGGCCCCCTGTTCATCTTTGGATTCATCTTCGGGTTCATCCTCGGGTGGGCTGCCTAACAGCTGTTCGGCCAGTTCGCCGGAATAGCCGCGCCGCATGAGCAGGCGCAACGCCCGAGCATAGGGCTTGGCCTGTTGTAGCGCGTCCGCAGGGAAACGGCTAGCCAGCAGCTTGCGAGCAGCCTCGAGTTCGAGGGCCGGCTGTCGCGCCTCAAGCGTCTGCTCAATCAGGGTGGCATCAAGCTGGTGGTGGACGAGTTTCTGGCGGATGGCGGCCGGGCCGAAGCCGCGCGCCTGGAGGCGCTCGGTCAGCTCGGCGGCCATCCGGGCGTCGTTGAGATAGCCCTGGTTGCTGAGGCGGGCGACGGTCCGCGCCACCGCCTGGGGGCTGAAGCCGGTGGCGCGCATCTTTGCCGCCAGACCGGCCGTGCTGTAGGCGCGTCGGCCCAACAGGCGGTAGGCGTAGTCGAGGGGGCTGCGCGTGCCTGTACTGGTCATGAGCGCAGCCGCCGACGCCGGGCTCCGGTCGCCGAGTCGTAGTCGAGATACTCGCGCGGCGAGAAGTACTCGCGCGCCCCTCGGGTGGCTGTATCTTGCAGCAGGGAGTCGGCCAGGACCAGGGCGACCATGGCCTCGGCAATCGGCACGCCGCGGATGGCCACACACGGGTCGTGCCGGCCGCGGGTGGCAACCGTGCGCGGCTGAAAATTCACATCAATCGTGTTTTTGTCCTGGGGGATAGAGGAGGTCGGCTTGACCACCAGCCGGGCGACAATCGGCGCGCCAGAGGAAATGCCGCCCAGCATGCCGCCATGATTATTGCTCACAAAGCCTGTCGGAGACAGCTCATCGTTCATCTGGCTGCCGCGCATGGCGGCGGCGGCAAAGCCGGCCCCGAACTCGACCCCTTTGACCGCCGGGATGGACATCAGGGCGGCGGCGAGTTCGGCGTCGAGCTTGCCGAACACCGGCTCGCCAAGCCCGGGCGGCACGCCTTCGGCCACGACCTCGATCACCCCGCCGACCGAATCGCGCTCTTTTCTGGCCTGTTCGATCTCGGCCCGCATGGCGGCCACGCTGGCCGGATCGACGCTGCGCAGCTCGTTGTCTTCGACTGTGTCCCACAGCCGCGTCTGCGCGCAGACTGTGCCGACCTGAGTGACGCCGCCCTTGATCGTAATCCCGAACTGGGCCAACAGCTGCTTGGCCAGGGCGCCGGCAAACACCCGCCCGACCGATTCCCGCACTGACGCTCTGCCTCCGCCCCGATGATCGCGGTGGCCGTACTTGGCAAAATAGGTGAAGTCGGCGTGTCCGGGCCGGAACAGCTGGGCGAGTTCGTCATAGTCTCTGGAACGCATGTCGGTATTCGAGACCATGGCCATCAGCGGGGTGCCGGTCGTCCTGTCCTCGAACACGCCCGAGAAGATTTCGATCTTGTCGCCCTCTTTACGCTGGGTGACCAGTTTGGATTGGCCGGGCCGGCGGCGGTCCATTTCGTGCTGGATGGCGGCCAAGTCAAGCGGGAAGTCGGCCGGAAAGCCGTCCACAACCACGCCCACGGCTCGGCCGTGGCTCTCGCCGAAGGTGGTCACTCGTAAGACGGTTCCAAAGGTATTGCCCGGCATGGCTGTCCTGATGCGGTGGGGAGAGGCAGAGACGAAAGCTATACCACCCCGTCCTCGTGCAAGCGCTGGATTTCCTCCGCGCTCAAACCCAGCTGGCGCAAAATCTCATCGGTCTGCTGGCCTTTCTCCGGGGTGGGCGTGCGGACTCCACCGGGCGTGCGGCTGAGGCTGACGGGCAGACCCAGGACCTGAATGTCACCCAGTTGAGGGTGGCCAACCGGGGTGGCCAAGCCCAGGTGTTGGACCTGTTCATTGGCAAAGACCTGGTCAATCGACAGAATGGGACCGCTCGGCACGCCTGCGGCGTTGAGTGCGGCGATCCACTCGGCTGCGGTTTTGTGGGCTAGCCGGGCTTCCATCTCACGGCTCAACTCGTCACGGTTGCGCGAGCGGCGGCCCGGCGAGGCGAAGCGCGGGTCGTCGTACAATTCGTCCGCTTCAAGCACGCGGCACAAGCGTTTCCACATATGCTGGCCGCCCGAGGCAATGTTGATATGGCCGTCTTTGACCGTGAAGCTGCCGGTCGGGATGCTGGTCGGGTGGTTGTTGCCGGCTTGGGGGGGGACTTCCTGGCCGATCAGCCAGCGCGTGGCCTGAAAATCGAGCATGGACACCATGGCTTCGAGCAGCGAGGTATGGACCCACTGGCCCTCGCCCGAGCGCTCGCGTTCGAGCAGGGCGACC
>WTHE01000740.1 GCA_011523315.1 Candidatus Binatota bacterium | reverse complement strand
GGTCATAGAGTATGAGGGGCCCAGCTCGTTCTGCCCTGGTGATGGTCCTATGGCCCACGTGCCGGGCGCCGAGGGATTGACCGAGTTCCGGCTTGGCGGCGCACGGATTTATCTGCAAGGCCGGAGCACGTCCCTGTTGATCCATGAGCTGGGACATGTCGTAGGGCTCGGCCATCCCGATGAGGCCGGGCAGACCGTCCACTCCATCATGAATAGCCGTGTGACCGTAGGCAGCCTCCAGTCCGATGATATTGCGGGGATTCAGGCGCTCTATGGACGCCGCTCTACGCCATACACGCCCCCTTGGCTCCTCGGATCCCTTGAGAACCCAGCCCCAGGCTCTCAGGCCAGCGGCATCGGCGTGATCTCGGGCTGGGTCTGTGAGGCAAGGCACGTCAGTATTCACATCACGCAGCCCACCAACCCTGACATTCTCGTCCACGCCGAGGTCCCGTATGGGATGCGACGGCAGGACACCAGAGCGCAGTGCGGGGATAGTCACAACGGCTATGGGTTGTTGTTCAACTGGAACTTGTTGGGCGACGGAGAGTATACCATCACGGTCTTTGGAGGGGCAGAGTCTACTTCTGTTGTCTCGTCCGTGATTGCGGAAGCGACCGTCACCGTCACGACGCTCGGAGAGGAGTTCTCACAAGGAGTGGAGGGCAGCTATGAGCTGGAGGGCTTTCCCGGCCCTGGGCAATCCGTGGTCGTTGAGTGGTCCGAAGCCCTCCAAAACTTCGTGATTGTCGAGCACAACGGAAGGACGCCATGAGCGATCTCCAGAAAATCATCCTGGCGGCTCTGCTGGCGGCCGCTATCGTGTTCGTCATCAATATCGCGGTGTTTGGCTTTCCCGGCTCGTCGCTGGAGGTCCGTGGCTCAGGCCGACAGATTTTCATCGTCGATCATGCAACCGGGAAGGTGAAAGCCTGTGCAGCAAGAGGCTGTCAGGAGCTGGATGAGAGGCCAGCAGAATGACCACAACGCACCGGACCGGGGCTGTACTCCCCGGCCCGGACCAACACACACCTAAGAGGAGGCTGTGATGGCAGAAACGGAACTGTCTACGCTATATCTCGTCAGCTATGAGATGGATCATCCCGAAGACCGGCTTTATGAGGACTTCTTCCAGATTCTACGGAAAGAAGCAGTAGAACTCATCCCTGCCAAAGTCTGGATACTCCGCAGCGAGGAATCAACCGACACCCTCTTTGCTCGACTCAGCAGTGTGTGTCCCGCTGGCCTCCAAGGCGGCCCGCTTCTTGTTGTAGTCGTGGATTCGATAGAGCGTGGGTCTTTCAGGGCTCGGGCGCTCGACGCGCAGATTGAGCGTACCAAAGCTCTCTAATGCTTCCACCACTGCAATGAGAGAAGTCTGTTCTTCTCTCGTGTCAGCTTCGACTTGCAAAATGAGGTTGCTCCAATAGATTCTCATGTCCCCGACTTTACCCGCTTGCACCCCTTCTTCGCAACCTTCTTCCGCTGGCGCTTGGGGGGCTTGGCCGGCTGTGGCGGGGTGTTCAGCCCCGCTTTCAGCAGCTCGTCAAAGGTCAGGTCGCTCTTGGTGTACTCTTTTTGGCGTGCCATCCGCCGAGTCTAGTTGACGGCCTGCAATGAGTCAAGTATGTAGTTCCCTTTGGCAAAGGGGGAAGCGCGCCAGCGCAGGGGGATTTCTGCGTCAGGAGCGTCCGCCTCGAAGAGAGAAGTTCAAAACGACGCACTACCGTCTACTTTGCGTGCTGAGGCCCGCATGTGCTACACGCACACATACACAGGAGGCAGCTATGTCACACATTGCTCATGTCGCGTGTCCCCACGACTGTCCCGATTCGTGCCTGATGGATGTGACCATAGACCACGGCCGGGCGGTCAGCGTCCGGGCCAATGCAGACCATCCGTTTACGCGCGGGGCACTGTGCGCCAAGGTCAACAAATTCCTCGACCGGGTGTACGCGCCCGACCGCCTGCTGCATCCGGTCAAACGGGTCGGCCCAAAGGGGCCGGGCGCGCGCTTTGAGCAAATCTCGTGGGACGAGGCCATCGCCACCGTCTGCCGCCGGATACAGGCGGCGATTGACCAGCACGGTCCGCAGTCGATTCTGCCCTACTCCTACCGCGGCAATAACGGGGTGTATCAGAGCAACGGCCTGGACCGGCGTTTCTTTCACACCCTGGGCGCCTCAACCCTGGCGCGGACCATCTGCGCGGGCGGGCTGTACGGCGCGCTGGCCTACTCGGACGTTTTTTTCGGCTTTGCCCCCGAGGGTCTGGTCAACAGCAAACTGATCATCTTCTGGGCCTCGAACCCGCTCAACACCGGCTTCCACGTCTGGCCTCTGGTCCAGGCGACGCGTCGTCGTGGAGCGCGTGTGATTACGATTGATCCCTACCGCTCACGCACCGCCCGGGCGGGTGACGAGCACGTTTTTATCCGGCCAGGTACGGACGCGGCCCTGGCCCTGGCCATGCTGAAGGTCATCGAACACGAGGGTCTGGTCGACGAGGACTATGTGCGCCAGTACAGCCTCGGCTATGAGGCATTTGTTGACCGACTCCGCAGCCTGTCCCTGGCCGAGCTGTCAGCCGCCTGCGGTATCCCGGTCGAAAAGATCCAAGACCTGGCCCGCGACTACGCGACGACGCGGCCGGCCGCCATCCGCATCGGGATCGGCATCCAGCGCAGCGGCGGGGCTGCGGCCGCGATCCGCGCGGTGGCGTGTCTGCCGACCCTGACCGGCGCCTGGCGCGAGGTCGGGGGCGGACTGTGTAATTTTGGCGGAGCGATGTTCACCGCCCAGAATATGACTGCGGCCATGCGGCCCGACCTGTCTCCGCCGGGCACGCGGGAGATCAACATGGTGCGCCTGGCCGAGCACCTGCTCGACCCCACGCTCGATCCGCCGATCAAGGTCATCTACAACTACAACTGCAACCCGGCCGCTTCGCTGCCCGACCAGACCAGCCTGCGTCGCGGCCTGCAACGCCCCGATCTGTTCACCGTCGTCCACGACATGTTTCTGACCGACAGCGCCGACTACGCGGATATCGTGCTGCCGGCCACCTCGCCCCTGGAGCACGACGACGCCGTCCTGGCCTATGGCGGCGATTTCGGCAGCTTCAGTCCCCAAGCGATTGCCCCGCTGGGCGAGGCCAAGTCCAATGCCGAGGTGTTTCAGCTGCTGGCCGCCGGGCTGGGCATCACCGAGCCGGCCGTGTACGCCTCGGCCTCCCAGCTGACGGCCGAGTCGCTCAAAAAGCAGGTGCCCGCCGACGCCTTTCTCAGCCAGCCCTTTGCCCGCACCCGGCCCGAGCCGGACCTGCTGCCGCGCGCCCAGGGCGGCTTTCTGACCCCGTCGGGCAAGTTCGAGTTCTGGTGCGAGAAGCTGGCCCGCGACGGGCTCGACCCCCTGCCCGGCTTTGTGCCGCCCCACGAAACGCTGAGTGACGGGCCCTACCCGCTCAACTTTCTACCCCGCAAGCACAAGGACTCGCTCAACTCCTCCTACGGCCATCTGCCGGTAATGCGCCGCCAGGAAAACACCGCCCGGACCCTGGAAATCCATCCTGATGACGCTGCGGCCCGGGGCCTGCAAGACGGCGCGGAAGTCCGGGTGTTCAACGCCCGGGGCGCGTTCGTCATGCCGCTCACAATCTCGACCAATGTCGCGCCCGGCACGGTCGCCACCTTCTGGGGCTGGTGGGACAAGCTGTCCGGCGGCAAGGGCAATGTGAACAACGTGACCTCGGCCAAACTGACCGACCTGGGCGGCGGGGGCACCTTCTACGACTGCCGGGTCGAGGTCGAGCCCTGGCGCGGCGCTACGGATAAGACAGAGCGTGACTCGGGCGGAGCGGAGAACGGGACGGCCACGGCATGAGCATACTGCGCCGCGAATTCGAGAGCCTACGCCAGAACGGCATCACCAAGGTCGGCCTGCCCCGCATCGGCGATCCGTCGGTTATTCCCCTGTGGTTCGGCGAGGGCGACCTGCCGACTCCGGACTTCATCCGTGACGCCGCCAAGAGCGCGCTCGACGACGGGCTGACCTTTTACAACCATCCCGCAGGGCGGCCGGATCTGCGGGCGGCGATCAAGGACTATCTCGACCGTCTGTACGGGATTGAGCTTGACGCGGGCCGCGTCGTCGTGCCGGGCTCGACCATGCTGGGCATCTCCATGGCGGCGCGGATGACGCTCGGCTCGGGTGACCACGGCCTGATCGTCAGTCCCAACTGGCCCAACATCGACCGCGCCTTCCAGATGACGGGCGCAAGGTTTGACTTCGTACGCCAACGGATCGAGCCGCAGGGCTGGCGGCTGGAGCTCGACGACCTGTTCGCCGCCGTCCGGCCGGAAACCAAGGCGCTTTTTCTCAACAGCCCCTGCAACCCCACCGGCTGGGTCATGCCGGGCGACGAACAGCGGCGGCTACTCGACTTCTGCCGCGGGCGGGGCATCGTCATCATCGCCGACGAGGTCTACCACCGCAACGTCTTCGACGGCGATGTCGCCCCCTCGTTTCTGTCCATCGCCGAACCCGACGACCCGCTCATCGTCGTCAACGGCTTCTCCAAGGCGTTTGCCATGACCGGCTGGCGGCTGGGCTGGATGGTCATCCCGGCCGGCTATGGCGAGCAGATGACCGCCCTGTCCGAGTGCTCCAACACCGGCGCTCCACCCTTTATCCAGATGGCGGGCATCACCGCCCTCACCCAGGGTGAGTCCTTCGTGCGTGAGCTGCGCGAGCGCTACCGGGCTGGCCGCGGGTTGGTGATGCAGATGCTGGCCCCCCACCCGCGCATCGAGCTGAGCGAGCCGGCGGGCGCCTTCTACGCCTTTCCCCGTGTTCGCGGCCTGCGTTCCAGTCTGGACTTTGTGCAGAGCCTGCTGGCCGAGAAAAATGTCGGCCTGGCGCCGGGCTTCACCTTTGGGCCGGGCAACGAGGATCACTTCCGGCTGTGCTTTGCCCAGTCTCACGAGCGGCTCGAAACCGCGCTGAGCCGCATCCGCGACTACCTCGAGGACTACGACTTCGGCTAGGCGTCGCTCACACGCCCGGCACGACACATTCCTGCCGGACGCCCCGGGCGTCCATCTCGTACTCCAGTTCCGTCACCGGCGGACGGGCGTAGTGCCACTGGAGGCCGTGGCGGCTCTGCTGAGCCGGCCGCAGGCTCGTTTCGAGCAGGGCATGGATATCGCAAACGGTGTACACCTGGACCGTGGTGGCGTCCGCCCAGCCGACTTCCAGCTCGCGCAGGCGAGCCGCCAGGATATCCAGGACATGGTCGGCTTTTCTGGTCAGGCCCCCCGGCGAGACATCTCCGTGGCTCGCGATGTCGTAGCCCTCACCCCCGTCGGACCGGCGTTGGGTTTCGGCCGAACCGGACAGGACAAACGTCGTGCCCCGGTACTGGCTGGGCAGGGTATACGAGAAGCCGTACACCCCGGGTTCGGCGGGCGGGTGGACCGCAGGCGCCACATTCGTTCGGGCGACGGGGTTCACCCCATCAACGGGCAGCTCCCAGTCGGTCAGGCGGGTGATGTACGGGGCGTTGAACTCGGCAAACGCCTGGGCGGACAGCGACTGAGGGATGCGCAGCTCCATGCCGCACAGCGCCTGGATGGGACGCCCGAGGCGTTGCAGGTGACGCTCGATCAGACTAAAGCCGGCCTGTAGGGCAGGCTGAGGATGAAAGCGGGCGTGGGCAATCTCATAGCCGGGCTGAGCCTTACAGCCCGAACAAAAGGGACCAATGCCTTTGATGAAGGTGTAATTGCCAATCGGCTGCTGCATGAGCATAAGGACTCCTTGGCGGGCCGGATGAAGCCGAGCCTTAGCACTTTTCCGCTCGCCCGGCCACAGTATGCGGGAGCGCCGGCCGCCGCTATAATGGCCGCGTCAACGACAACCGAGCGACAAAGGAGGAACGACAATGGACATGGCGGAACTCGAACAACGTCTCACCCGGATGGAAGACATCGAGGCCATCAAGCAGTTGAAGGCCGAGTACTGCGACATCTGCGACGACGATCATAATCCGGGTCGCATCACCACGATTTTTGCCGAAGACGGCATCTGGGAAGCAAAAGGTTTTGGCAAGGGCGAGGGCCATGCCGGCATCCGGGAGCTGTTCCAGGGCTTCCAAAAAATGATCAGCTTCTCCCAGCACATGGTGATGAACCCGGTCATCAAGGTCGAGGGTGAGCGCGCCACCGGCCGATGGTATTTCATCGGCCCGTTTACCTTCGGCGAGACCACGGCAAAGTGGCAGGCGGTCCGCTACGAGGACGACTACGTCAAGGTGGGCGGCGAGTGGAAGATTCAGCACCTGCGCGCCCACCTGCGGATGAGCACCGACTACGAGACCAGCTGGGCCGAGCAGGATTCCTGACGAAGCGTAGCGTCGCCTCAAAAGAGGAAGAAGAGTGCGTTACACCGTTATTTCGGTGGACCTGCAAGACATCAAGTCGTCGGCGTCCAGGACTGGTTCGACAATATCTCCATGAATTTCCACTGTTCCGAACAGGGCGTCCTGCGGGTAGCCATGCTGTCTGGGGACAGGCGGAACAAGCTGGGCAACCGGTTTCCCACGTTTCATAATTGTTACCGACTGCCCGGTCTGTACGACTTCGTCGAGAATAGCCAGACATTTTTCCTTGAACTCTGACGCGTTGATTTCTCTCATGTAACCAGGCTACATGACCAGTCAAGGAAATCAATTCTGAGGTACTGGCTGAATTCAGCCACTTCGGGCTTTTGAGCACTCGGAAAATCAAAGACTTAGCCCGCCAAAAGCAGCCACTACGGCCCAAAAGCAGACAGTACCAATTCTGATTGCAGGTGGAAACGTTCTCCAAGTGGTTCAGCGGAAGGAACAATGCGTTACACGGTTCTTGTCGAAGCCGAAGAAGAGGGAGGCTTTCGCGTCTGGTGCCCCGCTCTCAGAGGGTGTCACTCGCAGGGGGAGACCCAGGCGGAAGCGCTGGAGAACATCCGGGAGGCCATAGCCGCCTACCTGGAGAGCGTACAGGCCGACGGCCTCCCTCCCCCGGCAGACGTGACGATCCACCATGTTGAAGCTGCGGTCTCATGAAGCTGCCTCGGGTCACGGGCCGCGAGGTCGTGCGGGCTCTTGAACGAGCCGGTTTTACCTTTGATCGTCAACGGGGAAGCCACGCTATACTCATCCATCCGCGAGCGTGCCGGCGGGTTTCCGTCCCGGTTCACGCAGGCTCACAGAAAAGATGTCGCAAAATGGGCCGGATCGCCAGGCCGTAATAATTGAAGTTGTATAAGCACCGCTAATAGGCTTGAGCATGTATTTCCCTCTGAAATTCCTCGCTGAGATCGTCTTGGATTGATGGTCCGACCCCCCAAATATGGGCATTCTGGCGGGCAAAATGATCCCTATTTTTTGGTTTTGGACCACCGGAGGGTTGATTTCATTGAAGTTTTTCGCCACCACCTGGTGAAAAGTGATACCTGAATGATCCTTAACGGCACAAAAACCCCCTCAAAATGATACCTGAATCCCTCAAAATGATACTTTTTTGGGGCAAAGTGATACCTAAATGATCTGAGGTTCAGCCCCTCCCTCCATGCTGCGTCGGGGGACCGGCACGGCGCCCCGGCACAGGCCGAGGAACGGCCCGTGCCAATCTCTTGAATATAAGCAAATCTGAGAACGGGGAGGGCTAGGCCAGCCAGGCCCAGCGCCGACGGCGCTTCATCGCGTCATAGGTTGGCTTAGCGCGAAGCGCGTAAGCCGACATGAGACTGACGGGCATGCTCGTTGAAGCCCTGTGAGCCGGGAAGCACGCTCCTCTTGCGTGGTGGTGTGTTAGGTTACGCTCCACTAACCTAACCTACGGGCTGACGAAGCGTTCTCAGAGTGCAGTCTTAAAATGAGACGTGCAGATAATCCGGGAAAAGGCGGAATCTTCCGCAATAATCATTTTTCAAACAGAGTTTTATTTTGGAAATTTTCAAAAAATATAAGGGGGGGTCTCAGACTCGAATCGAGTAAAATCAACAACTTATCGAGCCATGAGGGAGCCGTATCCGACAACGTTCATCCTGCCTAGCTTCCAGTCTACGCCAGCCGCGTGTTGCGCTCAAGTGCCGCCGCGCAGCGGTAGTGGCCCAGCTTGGCCCCGAACTGCCTAATTTGGGCCGGTTGATCCTCTGACCCCGTCATCGAGAATCTAGGCAGGTGAATTTGTGCCGCCGTGGAAATGGCGGCGTGGCGAACGGCTCAACTTGGAAGCATCTTCGACAAAGCTTGCGTTCATTCATCAGAGCGACATGCCCCACATCTGTCCGTGACAATGCGCCACTATGGTGTGGTATCCCGTTTTCTTTTTCCTTGTACAACTCTCAACTTTGGTGGCTGTGTCTTTGCCTGGCTTTGTCTAAGGGTTTGCCCTCCATCCTGGCTACTGGGAACTGGGGCTATCACTAGACCGGTAAGGAATGCCTCTAATTCTGTCCGATCAATTCGCAAATCTTTAGCGATCATAC
>WTHE01000637.1 GCA_011523315.1 Candidatus Binatota bacterium | reverse complement strand
GCAATGTGTGACATAGCTGCCTCCTGTGTATGTGTGCGTGTAGCACATGCGGGCCGGAGCGCGCAAAGCGGACCGGGCCGGCTTGACCGAGCCTAGGGGCGAAACTGCAACACCCGCGGCACCAGCCGGGTTGGCTGCGACACCAGCTTGTAGGCCACCTCCAGCCACTCGCAGACCAGTTTTCGGGTGTCCCTGGGATCGATCATCTCCTCGAGCTGAAACTTGGACAGGGGCCCCAGCGGTCCCCGGGCGCTTTCGATCCGGGCCATGAGTTCGTCGCGAAACGCCTGGGGATCGGCGGCTTCGGCCAGCTGTCGCTTATAGGCAGCCTCGATCCCACCCTCGGGAGGAATACCGCCCGCGTCCGCAGCCGGCCAGGCGACGCGCATCGACGGCCGTGAGCGCGGGGTGGCGTAGTTGTTGCCGGCCACGCCAAAGCTGCGCCGCATCAGGACGGTGAAAATGGGGACGCGAACCTGGGCGAAGGCGATCATCCACTCGCCGCCGCGGCGGATCGTGCCGGTCGTCTCGTGCTCCAGACCGACGGCAAAGCCCGGGTTGTCGACCAGGTTCAGGATCGGCAGGTGGAACAGATCGCACAGATCCAGGTGGCGCGTCAGCTTGCTACAGCCGTCGGCGGTCAGCGCGCCGCCGTTGACATGCTGGCTGTCCGAGGCGATGACTCCCATCGGATAGCCGTTGAAGCGGACAAAGCCGGTGATCTGATCGGTGCCCCACAGCGGTCCGATCTCGAAGAAGGAATCGAGGTCGGCCATCAGGCCGATGGCTCTGCGCATGTCAAAGGTCGTGGTGCGCTTGCGCGGGATGAGGCTGAACAGCTCCTCCTCGCGGCGGTCGGGCGGATCGTCGGCCCTGGGCGGCAGGACCGGGGGCGTCTCGTATACGCTCGACGGCAGGTAGGACAGAAAGCGCTTGGTCATCGCCATTGCTTCCTGTTCGGTCTCGGCCAGGTTATCCACCGAGCCGTTCCGACAGTGGACCTGCCAGCCGCCCAGCTCTTCTTTGCTGATGTCGTAGCCCATGGCGTGGCGCACGACCGGTGGGCCGGCCACAAACAGCTGAGCGATATCGCGGACCATGACCGAGAAGTGGCCCAGGACGGCCTTGGCCGCCCCGATGCCGACCACGCTGCCGAGCAGCAGGTTGACCACCGGCACGCTGCACAGCTGCTCGGTGTACATGCTGCTGCCCAGCTCCCCGGGCAGGTGGGAGCCGCCACCACCGGCAACCCGCGGCCGGCCGGCCTTGATTGCGCCGGCGCTCTCTTTGGCGCTGCTCTCGCCCTCTTTTTTCTGGGCCGGGACCATGGCCGCGACGCTGCCACCGCCCGACGAGCCGTCCAGCAGCCGCACCGAGGGCAGGCGCAGCTCCAGGGCCAGGCGGTCCAGGTAGATGCTCTTGGCGCTGACCGCTCCGTCGGCGTGGCCGCCCCGCGAGGTAAAGTCGTCGGCGCACACGACTGCGGAACGGCCGTCGATCTTGCCCCAGCCGCCGACATGGTTGGCGGGCGTAAAATCCACAACGCTGCCGTCTTCGGCGTAGGAGGCGAATCCGGCCACGCTGCCCACCTCGCGGAAGCTGTCGTCGTCCAGCAGCAGTCCGATGCGCTCCCGGCAGGTCAGCTTGCCGCGGCCGCGCTGCCGGACGACGCCGGGGTCGTCGGAGCCCGGCGCCAGCCGTTGCAGGGCCAGTCGTTGCAGGGCTGTGACCTGATCCAGAACCGGCGCCCAGGTCTGGGCGCCGGCCGGTGGCTGTGGGTGGCGGGTGGCTGCGCCGTCAGTCGGGGTGAGCACCATCACCACCTGTCCGGCCGCCACGTTGTCCCCGACGCTCAAGGCTTGGGCGGCCGCTACCACACCCGCGCACGGCGCCGTAATCACGGACTCCATCTTCATCGCGCTGAGGATCAGCAGGGTATCGCCGGCGGCTACCACTGTGCCTTCCTTGGCTCGCAGCTCCACCACCGCCCCGGCCATCGGACACGCGACCGCGCGTTGGCCGGGACCCACCTCCAAGGCCGGCGCGAAGGAGGCGGGCGGCGCATGCACGCCGGTCGGCGCGTCTGTGCCCAGGCTGCGCGCCTGCTGTTCCAGCAGCGCCACGGCGCCGTTGCCCGTGTCCGGGGACGTGGGCGCCAGGAGCTGGGGTTCCTCGGCCAGCAGAGAGGTGCGGGCATCGCCGGCCCGGACGGCCGGGTGGGAGAGGATAGTCTTAAGCTGGGCGAGGTTTGTCGGCAGCCCGGCAATATGGAACTCGTCCAGCGCACGCAGGGTTCGGTCGAGAGCCGAGGCAAAGGACGCCGAAGAACTCGATGAACCCACAACCTTGGCCAGCAGCGGGTCGAACTGGGGCGGCGGGCTGTAGCCCAGGTAGCCGCAGGCATCGACCCGTATGCCCGGTCCCGAGGGTTCCTTGTAGGCGCTCAGCGTCCCCCCGCCCCTGGCAACGACCCTGGCCTGGACGGCAAAGCCGCGCGGGGCGCTCACGGCCCGCTGGTCGCCCAGACCCAGGGACTGAAGCGTTGCGCCGGCCGCAATCTGGAACTGGGCCTCAACGAGGTCAAGACCCGTCACCTGTTCGGTGATCGTGTGCTCGACCTGGATGCGCGGGTTGCATTCGAGGAAGAAGTGCTGGCCGGTTTCGGGCGCGACCAGGAACTCCACGGTTCCGGCGTTGACATAGTCTGCGGCGCGGACCAGCTTGAGGGCGTCGGCCAACAGCCGCTCCCGAACCGAGCTGTCGAGCGCCGGAGCCGGGGCGATCTCCACGACCTTCTGATTTCTGAGCTGGACCGAGCAGTCCCGTTCGTACAGATGGATGGCGTTGCCGTGGGCGTCGGCCAGGATCTGAACCTCGATGTGTCGTGGCCGGCGAATGAGTCTTTCGATGAACACCGCGCCGTCGCCAAAGGCGGCCTGGGCCTCGCTGCGGCAGCGCTCAAGGGCCTCGGCCATGTCCTCGGCGCGTTCGACCGTGCGCATGCCGCGTCCGCCGCCGCCTGCGGCCGCTTTGAGCATAACCGGGTAGCCCAACTCAGCGGCCAGCTGTGCGGCCTCGTCCGCCGAGGTCAGGGGCTGTGCGCTGCCGGGCACGACTGGAATGTCCAAAGACTGGGCGAGCTGGCGGGCACGCAGCTTGTCTCCGAACAGCGCCAGCGCCGCAGGCGGCGGACCGACAAAGGTCAGGCCCTCGGACGCGCAGCGCTCGGCAAAGGTCGCGTTCTCGGACAGGAAGCCGTAGCCCGGGTGGACGCAGTCGCAGCCCGCCGCCTTGGCCGTGTGGATCAAAGCCTGGCCGTCGAGGTAGGCGCGCACGGCGTCCGCCGCCTCCCCGTTGCGGCTGGCGATCTCGCGGGTCTCGGTGGTGAACCGGGTGTGCAGCGACAGCGCATCGACCGGAGCGTAGACGCCCACCGATTCCATGCCGAGGGCGGCCGCAGCCTTGGCGATGCGAATGGCAATCTCGCCGCGATTACTGATCAGGACGCGTGTGAGGCCGGTCTCTCCTCGCCCGTGTTGACTCATCGAACCCTCCTTTGCCGGTGCAGCCGGGACCGCACGCCGACACGGTCAGCGCGATCCGGCGCCGTGGCTCGGCGCGCGCTCAGGATGCCATCAGCCACACTGCCGCTCAACCCATCTCCCGCTATGCGAGTTGGCGGTAGCGGGCGCTCGCCGGGTCAACGCCGCGCTGGACAAGAGCCGTCCGGGTGTGCCATGTAGGGCCTGCACGCATATGACCGGCACAGCGGAGGACAGTATGCGACACACCGGCACGGGAATGCTGATACTGGTGGTGATACTCGCGCTAGCGGGCTGGACGCCCCAGTCCGTCCGGGCGCAGAATACGGTCAGTGTCCTCGTTGAGGGCTACGTCAAGCCCATAGAGGGCCGTCAGCCCATGCCCGGCGTGTCGGACGACGGCGCCCGACACGTGGCCGGTACGGTCGTCCTGGTGCGGAGCGAGGCGGTCACCCTGGTGGCCGACCCCGGTATGGTGACTGATCGGGCGCTGATTATCGACGCGCTGCAAAAAGAGGGCGTCTCGCCCGAGGACGTGAGCCATATCTTCATCAGCCACCACCATCCCGATCACACGGTGAATATCGCCCTGTTTCCCAATGCCGAGTTGGTCGACTTTTGGGCACGCTATAAGGGCGACCTGTGGCAGGACCACGGTGACGAATACGAGCTGGCGCCCGGCATCAGGGTCGTGCGCACGCCGGGCCATACCGAGGAGGACGCCTCTCTGGTGGTCGAGACCGACCAGGGCACCTACGTCCTGACCCACCTGTGGGCGTTTGCCGATATCCAGCCCGGCGAAGATCCGCTGGCCTGGAGCCAGGCCAGCCTCGACACCAACCGGGAAAAGATCTTGCAGATCGCCGACTGGATCATTCCCGGCCACGGCAGCCCGGTGCAGAATCCCCACAAGGCAGAAGAATAACAGCCTTTCTTCGTCCCTGTATGGGATCGTACCCTAAGGAGAATTGTCCGGCTGTTTCTCCAAAGGGGGACGGACCGTGCTGCTATCCCATTTGAAAATTAAGAGATGATTGATTTGGACGAGCTGGGTACCGGCAAAATCCCGGCTATTACGCCGGCGGTCGGGAATGCGTTGGCAGAGGCTGGGGCAATATGTCTGGAATCACAAGATCATCAGCCAGGGGCTAACCTTTCCGTTCGGGGCTATCGCGAACAGGCATATCCCCTGACGTGGCAGCCGGCTACTGAACAAGCTCGGCGGTCCTGGAACAGCCCGGATACCGCCACCGAGAAAGGAGCTGAAGCCGTTGCAATCCTGATTGCGAAAGAGGTAATTGGTTATTCTGTCATCCGGCAATCCAGAAAAGGGACAGGCTTCGACTACTGGATAGGAGAGGAATCCACCGAGGGTTTTTTGGACAAGGCTGGGCTGGAAATATCGGGAATTCGCCGTGGCGATTACAACCGTGTGAGAGCAAGAGTCAGGAGAAAGCTCAGACAGGCGAATCGGTCCAGGCAACTGCCGACATACGCGATAGTCGTGGAATTCGGAAATCCTCTCGCCGAGGTTCAAGAAAATGAGCATCCTCGATAAACTCCATGACCAAGCTATGGAAGCGGCATTCCTGGCCGACCTCGAACGGCGCAAGGGAAACGAGGAAGATGCGGCAAAGCTATTCGAGAAAGCCTTGGACCTGGAGCGCCAGGCTATCGCCGAAATGACAGCTCCTGTTGAACCAACATGGTCAATCCTGCATCGCAGTGCAGGGTGGCTGGCTTTGGATTGCAACCAGCCCCGCCAAGCCGAACGGCTGGCCTGCATAGCTCTGACCGGCGATCCGCCCCCGGAGATTGCGGACGAATTGCGCGATCTTTTGGAGCAGGCTAGATCGTTTTACGATAGGTTGTAGCCCTGCTGCTACGTGCTCGTCATGCCGGACGCAATCCGGCCTCTCTGCTTCGACTTCGCTCCGCTCAGCACGAACGGGAGGCCGTTGGGCCTGAGCGTCAGGCGCAGCGCGCCTGAAGTCGAAGGGCTACACGGAATCGTAATTTGCTCTAAAAGACTGACGCCAGGGGATTGCACTGGGGTGTTGGAGATTGCTGACTGTGTCGATCAGCGCGGCCGGCCCCAGCCGTTCCAGTAGGTGACCTCTTCGACCGGCAGCCGCTTGGCCGGTCTGAAATCGTCGCCCGTAAAGTGGGCCACCGGCAGCAGCGCGACCTGCAAGATAGTGTCCGGAATATCCAGAATCTCGGCCGCCTCCTTCTCGTAGACCAGATGGACGGTGGTCCAGGCTGAGCCCAGGCCGCGCGCGCGCAGGGCCAGCATCAGCGACCAGGCTGCGGGCAGAATCGAGCCGTACAGCGAGGCGTGGTAGAACGAACTCGGCGTGGGAGACTGGAACAGCAGGGGGTAGTCTTTCACCTGGGTATTGATGCAGGGGATGATGTGGACCGGGGCCTCATGAACGCGCTCGTTCAGGTACATGCTGGCGTCCAGCATGCGCTGCCACTGGCCCGCCCGCAGGCTGTCGGTCGGATACTGGGGCGGCTGCTGGTTCTGGAACTCGATATAATCGCGCATGGCCCGGCGGTAGACCTCGCCCAGCGCCAGGCGCTTGTCCGGGTCGGTCACCACCAGGAAATACCAGCCCTGGGAGTTGACCCCGGTGGGCGATTGCAGGGCGATCTCGATACAGCGCTGGATCACCTCGGGGTCGACCGGACGGCTGAAGTCCAGGCGCTTTTTCACCGACCGCGTGGTGGTCAGAACATGGTCTATGCTTGCAAGGTCCATGGGAGTCCCTCCTTTTGGGTCTGTCCAGACGCTCTTAGCTACAGACATCAGAGTCTACCGGCCTTTGACAAAGATGCCCTGGACGCAGAATAATCCGGGCTGACAAGGAGGTCCAGCCGATGGGGATGCACAAACACTACGCAGGCTATCGCTCCTACCAGTATCTGGATGCCGAGTCCGACTACAAAGCCTTCAGACTGGCCAAACAGGTCGAGCGGGTGCCGTCGGCCCGGGTCGCCCTCAGCCCCGGCCAGGAACAGCGCGCCCAGGACCTGTTGGCCCGGCACGTCGCCATCTCGATGCACGATCATCCGGTCGTGGTGCCCGAGGACGTGACCGAGATATTCGAGCAAAAGCGCCTGGGACGCGACTTCAGCGGTTTTGAGGGCTTGGCGGCCTCCGGCCTGGACGCCGTTTTTGACAACCTGATGAACGGCCTGTGTACCATCACCTCACACGCCGGTTGGAAGTGGAGCGATATCATCCACGACCTGGGCATGCGTTTGTGCGATCTGGCTCACCAGGACTTCATCGTCGTGTGTGACGGGGTGCGCGATATCCTGACCGCCCACCAGACGGGGCGGCTGGCCCTGGTGCCGACCCTGGAGTCGGCCACCCCGATTGAGAACGAACTCGACCGACTCGACGTGCTGTACGGGTTCGGCGTGCGCAGCATGGGCATCACCTACAGTGAATCGAACGTGCTGGGCAGCGGCCTGCGTGAGGCCGGCGACGCCGGTCTGACCGATTTTGGACGCCAGGCGGTAGAACGCATGAACAAGCTCGGCATCCTGATCGATACCGCCCACTGCGGCGACCAGACGACCCTGGACACGATCGAGGTCAGCCAGCAGCCGACCGTCATCTCGCACGCCGGCGCGCGGGCCTTATGGGACACGCCGCGCCTCAAGCCCGACCATGTCCTTGAAGCCCTGGCCGCCAAGGGCGGCGTGCTGGGCATTGAGGCCGCCCCGCATACGACCCTGACCGAGCGTCACCCCCGGCATACGCTCGACTCGTGCATGGAGCACTTCGAGTATGCGGTCCGCCTGCTGGGGATCGACCATGTCGGCTTCGGACCCGATACCATGTTCGGCGACCATGTCGGATTGCACCGGGCCTACGCCGCCCAGCTGTCGGTGACAAAAGTCCTCGGCAACAAATCCTTCCAGCCGGTCGCGTATGTGGACGGGCTGGAGAATCCGGCCGACTTTCCCAATATCGTCCGCTGGCTGGTCAAACACGGTTATAGCGACGAGGATATCGCCAAGGTCATGGGCGGCAACGCGCTGCGGGTGCTCAAACAGGTCTGGGTCCGCTGAGCGCTGCTTGTTTCAGCCCGACGCAAAGCGCCCGGCTTCGACATCCTGGATGAAGCGCACCAGGTCACGGAAATAGGCGTCCTGGTCGTCGTACATGGCGCAGTGACTGCCCCGCTCACAGATCGACACCCGGGCGTGGGGCATCAGGCCGGCCATGCGCTCGATGTCCGCCACCCGCATGGTGTCGAAACGTCCGACCGACAGCAGGGTCGGACACGCGATCCGAGACAGGTCGGCCCAGCGATCCCAGTCCTTGAAGGTACCCGTGACCACGAACTCGCTCGGCCCCTGCATGGTCTCGTAGACCGGCTTGCTCAGGTGGCGGAACATGCGGGTCAGCGGCTCGGGCCAGGGGTCGAGCCGGCAGATATGCTTGGTGTACAGGTGGCTGAACAGCGCGTCTTCGTATTCGGGAGCCGTATAATCCTGGCGGGCTTCGTAGTCTTCCAGCAGGCGCAGCACGTCTGGCGCCAGCTGCTGGCGCAGCTCGGTGGTATAGGCCACATAGGAGGCGATGCTGGCGGTCATGTTGGAGACGATCAAGCCCTTGAGGTGGGCCTGGTGGTGCAGGGCGTATTCAAGCCCCAACATGCCCCCCCAGGAGTGGCCGAACAGGTAGAACTGGTCCAGTTCCAGCGCCTGCCTGACCTGCTCGACCTCCTGGCAAAAGCGTTCCAGCGTCCACAGGCTGGGGTCGTCCGGCTGGTCGGAGTAGGCCGAGCCGAGCTGGTCGTAATAGATCAGCTGGATGTCGTGCTGGGGCAGAAAATCCTCGAAGCAGGCGAAATATTCGTGGGTACAGCCTGGCCCGCCGTGCAGCGTCAGGAGCGGAATCGAGCCCGAGCCCAGGCGTTTGGTCCACACCCGGTAGCCGCCCACAATGGGGATCATCCGAATGCCGCCGGTCTTGACC
>WTHE01000295.1 GCA_011523315.1 Candidatus Binatota bacterium | reverse complement strand
TCTTCAAGGAAACCACCCGCCCGGTCCTCGCTAACAAGGTCCGTTATTATACGGAGCGGTGGTTTACTAAGCGCGTCCTTGACGCTCCTCCTATCCCGCCCCTGAAAGCCCCCCGCGAGTTCTCGAGCCTGGCGCAAGAAACCGTCAAGGAGCTGGCGAAATCCATAGACTTGTCCCCTGACCCGTCCACCATTGCCCCGACTGAGGAAACCTTTGAACCCGTCCACGGCGCGCTTTTTCCGGGGAGGGGGGAAGAACGGAAGCGCGCCTGAAACGGCCTGAAAGGAGAAGAGTATGGACGGTTGTATAGTTTGTGGTGTCCAGCATATCGGGAGCTGCAACCCCCAACACCCTGCCCACCGGCCCCTGTCTGCTGAGGAGTGGGCCGAACGCGAAGCCCGCGCCCGTGACAGAGAAAAGGAGACGATCATGCCCAAAGCCACCGAACACGACTCCACCCCCCAGCAGGGCCGCTGGCAGACCTTCAAGGAGCGGGCCGGGGCCTGGTTTTCGCGGGGGGAGGAAGCTGCGCCGAAGCAATCCGCCGCCCCCGCCCGGGAGGACTCCACTCTCTCCGACCCAGACGAGCCACGGGAACTCACCCGGCGGATTCTGACCCGTGAAGGGGCCGTCTCTCCTGGCGACACCATCGAAGCCGCGCGGGGGTGGTGGGTCACAGTGACTGAGGTTGAGCCGCCACGGGAGCCGCCAGAGAATCAGAGGGAAATTCGGGTGTATGGGACGCGCGGCGCGGCTGATGAACGGTGGCAAGACGCCATTTGTCGGGTGGCCACCATGCCGGAAATCATGGCCGCCCAAAAGGCCGCCCGCGAACAATCCGAACCGTCCCGCCGCTATGACCTAGAGACGCCAGGCCCTACCGAAGCGGCCGGTGGCTCTTTCCAGGTGGTCTCAACGCCGGCGGAAGCGGAACGCGTAGCAAGCCGCCTCCCGCCGTCTCAGGAGTACCGAATCGACCGCGCCCGCGACACGGACGGCCCTACAGACTCCCATGTTGTCACCGCTCTCCCGTCACCGGCCGCCGTGGCCCGCAATCCCGCCGTGGAAGAGCGGATCGCGGCGCTGGAAGACCCAGCGGAGCGGGCGAAGGCGTGGAAGCTCCTAGAGACGATCCGCGCGGAAGTGGCCGCCCAGGAGCGGCCCATCTCGCGCGAACGCTCGAAAGAAATTGAATTAGAGCGCTAGGCGCGCGCCAAAAAAAGGGAGGCCGAAGCCTCCCTGATGTCCTCCTCCCGCGTCCCGCTCTATACCTTGCTGACCAGCGCCCCCTCGAAGATGGCAATCGTCCGAAAGTGGGACGGAATAATCTCAGCCTCGCGCAAAGCCGCTGTGGGTGTGTCCTGGGCCACCACCCAATCATAGAGAATTTTCGCCTGGTGAATCTTAACGGAAAGGTCTTCCACGTCCTGCGCGTGAATATGAAAGATAGACTCCCCCTCGTCGTCGTCGTATCCACCGATCACCGTCCACACCGGCCCCTCGTCGGGCGTCCCGAGGTCGGCCTTGTAGGCGGCCCGCTCCCGCCGCCGGAAGCCCACAATCTGCCCTACCAGCTCGTCCGCCTCCGCCGGGGTTATCCCGCTCGGAAGGACGACCTGACCCGCCCCGTCTGTGTGGGTCGCCGTGGCGACCGTCTGCCCGTACCCGTCTTTGATATCCACGGCCACGCGCCCCCGAACAGCCCCCCGGTACGCTATTGATACATATCGCATTCTCTTTGCTCCTTTCTCTCGCGGTGTGGTTTTTGGTTGCCAAACAAACATTTTTTTCTGCCTGTTCTCACCCAAACTTCGGACAGGAAGAAAAAAAGCCCCGCCCCCTCCTGGAGCGTAGCGGTAGGCCGGCCCTGGAGCCGCCCACAGAGAGCAGCCGGGACAGGTTCGCGGAGCGGTTCTGGCGCGGGTGCGGGGGGGGCGAAGCCGAGGAGCTTGACCGGGACGCCCGCGCGAAGCCGGGGGGCCTGGTGAAGTGATATTCTGCGGCCGCGTGGGGCCGGCGATAGCCTGCCCGCCGGGGCCACGTCCCCTCGATCTCCTCCCGCGGGGATCTCCGGTAGGGAATCCCCGCCCTCCCCGGCCCATAGGGCCGTCCTGTTTCCGACCCGGTTTCACCGCCCGCGCGCGACGCGCGGATTCTTCGGCCTGGTGGCCGGTCCGGCCGCCGGCCGTCCGGGGCCTGGAAGGGGAAGCGCCGGGGATCTCGCCTTAGCGGAATCCCCGACCGGGGGGTCAATTTTCCATGGAATGCAAAAAAACGGCCCGCTCAGTTGCCCGGTACGGGACGATCTCGACCGCCCGAAGGGTAAAGGTCGTGGGATTTTTGGGGAATGGCCCCCCGAATAATTTTAGGCGGCGGAATGTCCGGAACTCCGCCGCGGGGCCTGGATCAGGCCGGACCGGGGCCGTCCTGCCGGCGTCTTGGCGACACCCCACCTTAAATAATTAGGCAAAACGCCGCCTCGGCCGAATCCCGCCCCTTACAGCTCCCGCTCCGGCCCGGTGTCCTTTTCCCGCGCCCGCCCCCGCTCGCGGTCCCGCGCGGCCTGGCGCTCCTGGCGGTATTCCTGCACCCCGGCTTTGTAGAGCCGTTGGCGCGCCTGGATCGCCTTTTTCTGCGCCTGGGGGTCTTCAATCTCCTTAATGGAGAACCGCAGCGAGCGCTCGGTTTTGTCGATAATCTCCCGCGCGTGGGCGCGCTCCTCGGGCCGCCCCTGGTCTTTGCGCGCCAGCTCCCACGCGAACCGCGCAAGCTGTACCGCCCCCTCGACCGCCGCCACCCTGTCCGGGTCGGTCTTCAACTCCCCGAGCTGTACGGCGGCCTTCCCGGCCGTCTTTGCATACTCCAACGCCTGGCACGCATCCCACGGTCCCGGCCGCGCCGCCTCCCTCGACCAGCGCCGCGCCGGGGTGGGGCGGTGCGCGGCTAATTGCTCCGCCAACGGCCGCCGCGCCTCGCGCGCCTCCCGCTGCACGCCCGGCTCCGTCCCTAGCTCTCCGATAGCCCTCCCCACGTCCTTATCAACCGCCCCGGCCACCTGCTCGACCGCCGCGCCTTCGGCGGCCGGGCAATCCGGGGCCTGGCTTTGCTGCAACCCGAACCGCGCAAGCTGGATCGCGGATTTCATGGCCCGCCCCTTCTCCGCGTTCTCCTCTAGCGCGCCGGCGTGCGCCATTAAATGTTCCGCCGCCCGCGCGTACTCCAGGGGCGACACGTCGGCCTCCGGGTCTCGGCCCCGCCGGACCTCTATCAGCGCTTCCAACTGCTCCCGCCGGGTGGGTGACGGAAGAACCGCCCCGGCTAACTCCAGCTCCGGCCGGCTCCACCGCCTCAGCATTCCCTCGACGGCCGCCCCGGCCGTCCGCTCCTTTTCCGCCCCGCGCGCCCAGCGGGGCGAGGCGTCTAATTCAATCCCCTGCTCCGCTGCTTTCTCCGCGAACAGCATCCGCAAGTCTTGAATGTCCTCCCGGCCTATCCGTAATTGCTTCCCGTCATGGCCCGCCGCCTGCACGACCACATGGACGTGGAAATAGTCGGTGTCTCGGTGGGCGGCAAAGACGTAATCGTGATTGTCGGCGAACGCCTCGCGGAAGAACTGCCGCGCCGCCTCGGTCGCCTTCTCTTCGTCTACGCCCTGGGGAAAACTCACAAAGGAGGCCATGGCAAACCGCCGTCCCTTCCCCTCCTCCGTCTCTCGATTCCAGCCCTCAAGCACCTGCTCTAGCTCCTCCTGGTCGAGCAGTTCCCCGTTCGGCCCTTCGGCCTCCACCTCGCCTTCGCGGGTGATGTAGTCAAAGCGATTCCATACCGCCCCGGCGCTGTGGCTATAGCTGGTGATTTTGAAGACCGCCTGGGGCAATCCCGCGGCCGCCCGCTCCCGTTGCCCCCCCGTCCCGGTCCAGCGCCGCCGCGGCCGCCGTCCGCGCTGCGGCATGTCTAGGTCGGTCAAACTCTCGTCGTCGTATCTCATGCCTTGCCCTCCTCCTGGGCGGGGGCGGCCTCTCTGGAGAGCGGCACCACCGCCCGCTTGACGACGGTTTCAAGCGCCTGGTCGTACAGCGCTTTGACGGCGGCCGTTTGCAGAATGGCCGCGTTCACCACCCGCCGCACCGTCGGCCCGCTGACGGCCTCGCCTCGGTTGGCCGCCCGCGCAAGCTGGTTCAGGTTGCGCCCGATGGCGGATAGCTCACGCACCATCCGCCGCAGGTCAACCAGCTCGTCTTTGAAGTAGTCCGGCCCGCCGGTGATGGCTTCGCGGATCAGCCGCCGGAGGAGACGGCTCGGGGGCTGGCCGAGAGCGGCGGCTAATTGTTTGAGCGCGGCGGTCTCCTGGTCATGCAGCCGGACATGGAGCACGCCCGAGCGGGCGGCGCTCCGGGGTGTCCTTTGACTCTTGATCGACATGGGTTCTCCCCTCCCAAATACGCCTTTAGGCGGGCGGCAAAGCCGGGGCACCTGGGGCCAAAACCCCGCTTTGGGGGGTTTGTGTCACAAGGTGCATATCCTGCCTCACATAAAAAATCAAAGCATTCTCCTTCTCGCAGAAAAACCCCGGGAATTACAGGGAATTAACGGGGGGATGCGGCCGGCGGCCCGGCGGGGAGAGAAGCGCCCCCTGCTCCCGCGCATTCTACCATGCCGGGACAGGCGAAAAAAAGGCGCAAAGCCTGCATTTTCACAGCAAAATCCCGGCCCCGTCCCCTCCGGGCGGCCTGCTCCGCCGCCCGCCCCATTTTTCAGGAGCCGGGGCGGCCTGTAAATCCCGCCCCCGCGCCGCTCCTCCTCGGCCTGTACCAGCGCCCCCGCCCTCCCGGCCCCCTCCTCTTTTGCGAAAAATCCCGGCCCCCGCCCTATTTCTCTAAGAACTTGATTTTATTGTGGAATGTTTGTAAACATTCCAAAACATTCCAAAACATTCCAAAACTTTTCAGATGGAAACTGCCCCGCTCCCCGCTGCCACCCTTCAACGCCTCGCGGAGCTGCGCGCGGAAGGGAAAAGTCAGCGCGTGATGGCCGACATCCTCACGGCCGAAGGCATCCCACCCCTCGGACGCGCGAAGGGGTGGAACCATGTCAGGGTACAAGAGGCGCTCCAGCAACTAGAGGCGGGGGAAGCGGAGCAGGCCCCGGCCGCGCCTCCTCCCTCGGCCGCCCCAGCGGCCAGAGAAGCGCCGCCCGCCCCGACCAAGATGGAGGTCCAAATCCACGGCCCTTGGATCAAACACGATGGGGTGCTGTGGGAGTTTCTCTTGCATCGGGTGTGGGACGATCTCGAAAAAGACCGCGCCCACACCCTCCCGCTCAAGGCCGCGCTGCCCGGCCTGCGGCCTCCCTCCGGGCCGCGCGATCGGGCGGCCCTCTGCGCCGCCCTCGACCGGCTCGCGCGGAGCTGCGTGGTTATTGACGGCGAGAGCGGCCTGCTCCGCGTCAATCTCACCAGCGCGCTCATCGCGGCGGCCACGTCGGAAGACGTCGTGAATTACCAGTTCCCCGAGCCGCTCCTGCGCCTGGTCAAACTGCCGCAACAGTATGTCCAACTGCAAGAACTCCTGGCCGCGAAAAAGTAGCGGCCCGCCCCAAAAAAAGGGAGGCCGAAGCCTCCCTGATGTCCCTCGCCGCGCGGCGCGTTTTATCTCCAGTGGTCCTCCACAAATGTGTCTTCTTGGGTCACGGTCTTGCGTGTCGCCTCCGCGAGCCAGGCCCCGGCTTTGCCGCCCGCGCGCGAAGCGCGGAATCCCCGGCCTGGCGGCCGCCCAGGGGGCGGCTTCCTCGCGGTCCTCGTCACCCGCGCCCTGGAAGGGGAAGCAGGAGCCGGGCGGGCCGAACACCCGCCCGGCTGCTGGTGACTATTCCGCGTCGGGCCGCGCCGCTCCGAGAATATAATCCGCTGCCCGCTGCGCCTGGCTCGCGGCCTGGACGACCATCTTGGGATCGTCCTTGAGCTTTTTCAGCCAGCCCTTAATGTAGGCCGCGCTGGTGTCTACGGTACGGTTCTCAATCCCGGCCACCCCGCATAAGAACGCCGCGCCCATCTCGGCGACCAGCTCTTCTTTGCTGTAATTGGTAGACCCGAAGCCCACCGCCTCCGTCACCCCGGCCCGCCCTAAACGGCCCGCGTGGCCGGTGGAATGGGTCAGCTCGTGAAACAGGACCGAGTAATACAGCTCCCGCGCCGCGAAGCGCTCCCTCTCGGGCATGGTGACTTCATCCGTGCCGGGGCGGTAGAACGCGCGATCGCCACCGGTGTTGATCTTCGGACGGCCGGGCATCCCCTCCACAATCCGCTCGCAAGCGTCAATCGGCTCCCGCTCCGGCCCCAGCTCGCCCTGGCCCTCCTTCACGCGCGCGGCCCACTGCTCGGGCAGCTCGCACTGAGTGGCGTTGAAAACGGTATAGGCCCGCGCCACAACGTAGCCCGCCGCGCCCGCGCTCCCCTGCTCGTCCTCGGCCTGGCCCTCGTCGCTCCGCTTCCGGGCTTTGAACTGCCAAAACAGGACGGTCTCCCCCTTCGCGCCCTTCTTGACATACCCGCCAATCTGCCGGGCTTGGCGATAGGTCAACCAAAACGGAGAGCCGCCGTGATGCACCAGCAGCCACACGTTCAGCCCCCGGTAGGGCTTCCCGCTGATGAGATTGCGCGGCGCGCCCTCCCCCCCGTTCCACGGCTGCTGCCACGGCACCACCCCTGCTTGTAAGGCGGTCAGGATACGGGCGGTGATTTTGCCATAGACGTCTTGCATGGTGGCCTCCTTCTCTCCTGAAAAACAACGAATGATTTTTTTCGGTTCTCACCCACCGCTCGGACTGAAAAAAAATTGAAGAGAAGCCCAGCGGGCGCATCGGTCCCGCCGGCGGCCGCCGGCGCGGGTCCCCTGGAGCTGCGGCCATGAGCAAACGTGACAGGTTTCCTGGCGCGGCTTGCGGCCGGTGCGGCGCTCTGTCTTTGGAGCCGAGGCCATCAGCAAGCGTGACAGGTTTCCTGGCACGCATTGCGGCCGGCAGGCGGCGCTTGGTCGAGGACTTGACAAGTGGCGAGCAGGGCCTTCTGTGGTCGCCTCTTGTCCGGGCGCGGGGGACGGGGTCTTTGCGGCCCCACAGGAGCCCGTCAGGATGCTCCTGGTGCCCTTGCTGTCGAGGGCTCAGCTTGAGCTGAGCGCGACGACCGCCCCTCCGGGGGACTCTTGGCGCCCTCGCTAAAGTCGGGGCAGTTCGCTTGCAGCGGGCGCAATGTTCAGCTCGGCTTGCTAAGCCTCCCTCTCTTTTGCTGGGCCTCACGGCCCAGGCCGGCGGGTTGACAGGGGGAAGGGACAGACGCGCGATACTTTGGACGCGGGAAATTTTCGGGGTCTTAAATCGGCAATATGGGCCGCAAACGGGCAAACCGGGATTTTCGGCCTGATCTCGGAAAAAACGGGTTCCATATTTGCCGTATACGCCACGATCTCGGGGCAGCGAAGGGTCTAGGTCGTAGGGTTTCGGGGGGTGGCCGCCGAATATTATTAGGCAGTGGTGTGTACGGAACTCCGCCGCGGGGCCTGGATCAGGCCGGGTCGCGGCCGAGTTTTATGGCCGCCGGAGATCCCCGCCCGAACAATCGAAGGCGGGGGCGGGGTTTTGCCTAACGGAGATTCTAGGGGCTGGGGATCTCGCGGAGCGGAATCCCCAGCCGGGGCGAAAGGTAATGGTCGTGGGAATCCGGGTTGTTTCTGCCTGCCCCGGCTCCTGGCCGGGCAGGCCTCCAGTGCGCCGGCGTCCGGATCAGGGCTAGGCGCTCCCCTCCTTGATCTCCCCCGGATAGGGGCAATGGTAGGCAGCGCGCAGCGTCCGGTGTCGATGGCCGCAAGAGGCGCCCCCGCGGCTGACGTACCAGAAGGGCCGGGGCCGGGGCCTGGGCTTGGGTTCCTGGCTCGACCCTTCTGTGTGGTCTGAAAAGCGCATTCCTAAGCGCGGTGTTTCCGGTCTAATCGGTTTGGTCATGGTCCTCTCTCCAGGGGGTGGGAAACGGGAGCTGGGGATCTCGCGGAGCGGAATCCCCAGCCGGGCCGGGGTGAGAGTGTCAGCCCCCCCTCCCCTCTTAGCGTATGCGGCGGTCCGCATCCCAGGCGGCCGCATCCGGGTCTCCACATTGGTGACACAGGCCATCCGCGTTGAGCGGGCCACCGGCCCACCCGCAGACGGTGCAGGCCTGCGCCGCGGGCGTGGCTGTCGCCAGGGCCACCCGCTCGAACCAGGCCCCGGCCTGGACCAGAGCCACGGCCTGGGCGGGGTAGGTGCCGAGGAGTTCTTGCGTGACCCATTTCCCGCCCGTCCACTGGGCACGCGCCAGCTCCCAATGCCGGGCATCGACGCGGCTGATGACCAGGCGTTGATTGACGCTCACGTCCTGGCAATAGACACTGACCTGACCGCGTTGCAGGGTGGTGATTTGAACACGTTGCATATCGGGCTCCTTTCGGTGGTGGATTTGGAGACTCGCTCCAGCCTCCCCACCGGAAGACGTGTGATGCATATTAGGGGGCATCCGAGAGGGAGCGTGTCGAGGATAGACT